>QMOK01000032.1 GCA_003648195.1 Chloroflexota bacterium
AGAAATACAAAGTGTCGGTTATTTGGTACTGTAGACGCCAAAAGAGGAGAGAAAGTTCCTTACCAACCTAGTTCGAGGCGGCGAATGTGCATTTTAGACAATCCGGCTTTTCTCATTCGTTCTTGAACTTCTTTAACTTTGTAGCTGACACGATGATTATCCCAAGTGTTGTTCTCAGAATCGAAGATGGCGTAAGCTGCCTGAGGATTTTCATCTCGCGGTTGACCAACGGAGCCGGGGTTGATGATAGAACGCTTGGGGATGGCGAACTCTCCATTTGGAGTACACGCATTCACGCGAGCGATTCTGTCATTTTCAGTAAGGGTGAAAATTAAGGGAATGTGCGAGTGTCCCACAAAGCAATAGTCTGTTTCAAAATACTCGAAGTTTTTTGTGGCTGTGTATGGGTCTATAATATATTCCCAAATTGGCTTGCGTGGGCTGCCATGCGCGAGAGTGACGCCTTCTAGTTGAATATGGCTGGGCAATTCTTTTAGGTATGTTTTAGCGGATTCGGTGAGCGTTTTTTGCGTCCAATAAACAGCCGCTTGCGCTTCGGGATTGAAAGAGGCTGTATCAATAATATTTACCGTTGCCTGGTCGTGATTCCCTTGAAGGCAAACCAGGTTGGGTAAATTCCTTATAGTTTCAACACATTCGTTTGGGTCTGGGCCATATCCCACAATATCTCCCAAGCACCACACGGCATCTACGTCGCCCGCGTCTTTAAGGACTGCTTCTAACGCTGTTATATTGGCATGTATATCAGAAATGACAAGTATCTTCATGTTTTCCCAGTGGATCATTTTTGGTAGCGGGTTTATTCTCTGGTTGTTTATTGGAGAACAGAGGTTGTTTGGCTTTTAGAGAATATTATTTTACCAGATGTTTGCGCTTTAGTTCTAACTTTGGCTTTCTTGACATCAGAGAGGAGCAAAACATCTGACGGGGATGTGCTGCGTATGTCCCTTGGGCAACACCGTGTGCAAAACCCGCCTTCGTGGATTAGATTTTCAACCCAAGAAGACGTTTGCGGTTAATTTTGAAAGGCACTTCTATTAAATCGTATTTCAGGGTACAATGCTATAAAACATGTATAGAACAAATGTTTCTCTTTTTGCCTTATTGGCTATACTTTTGAGTGCCTGCACGAAGAGCGCCCACTCCGCTCCTTGGCTGGGAACATCTTCTCCCGCCCAGCCGGTTTCTGTGCTTGAGGGTGGCGCAACGCCCAACCCCTACGAGCCGCTGCACCGCGCTCTGGGGCAGCCAATACTAACCCCCACGCCAGATTCCCCCCACAATTTACCGGGGCTGCGTGTGGGGGCTCAGCAATACACGGTAAAAAGCGGGGACACGCTTTTTAGTATCGCCCAGAGATTTAATATTCTTCCAGAGCTTATTACCCAGGCTAGCCAACTTCAAAATCCCAATGCTCTTTCCCCCGGACAGGTTTTAATTATTCCTCCGCTAGATGTTAGCGAGCCTGGCCCGGGCTTTAAAATCATCCCCGATTCAGAGCTTGTTTACGGACCTTATAGCTCAACTTTTGATGTGGCTGCTTTCGTAAATGACCACGCGGGGTATTTGGCAGCCTATACCGAGAATGTTGATGGGCAAACCTTGAGCGGGGCGGCGGTTGTGCAGCGAGTGGCAGATGATTATTCGGTCAATCCGCGTTTGTTGCTGGCCGTGTTGGAACATCAGAGCCGGTGGGTTACGGGTGGAGAGGCGGGGGAGTATCCACTTGGATGGCAGGATGCGCGGTATGCTAAGTTGTACCGCCAATTGGCGTGGGCCGCCGACCAGCTTAACCGGGGGTATTACCTTTGGCGCGTGAATGGGATTGGAAGTTGGCAGCTTCCTGATGGCGAGAGTATTCCAGTTGATGCCACAATTAACGCTGGGACGGCTGGCGTGCAACTCTTTTTTTCTAATTTGCTGGCGCATGACCAGTGGTTGAAAGCTGTTACCGAGCAAGGCCTTTTCGCTACCTATCAAAATTTATTTGGTTATCCTTTTGATTATGCGTTCGAGCCGATTCTTCCCGATGGCTTGTCGCAGCCAAGTTTGCAATTGCCTTTTGAAACAGGCGTGGCGTGGGCTTATACTGGCGGCCCGCACGGGGGATGGGACTCTGGTTCGGCGTGGGCAGCCCTGGATTTTGCGCCTCCGCCAGGGAATTTAGGGTGCGCCCGCAATAACGAATGGGTGGTCGCTGCCGCGGATGGTTTGGTCGTTCGGGCTGACCATGGGGCGGTGGTGCAGAGTTTAGACGGAGACGCTTACGCTCAGACAGGGTGGTCTTTGCTGTATATGCACATTGAAAGCCGTGCCCGCGTCTCGGTTGGGACCTATCTTAAGGCCGGTGAGAGGATTGGACACCCTTCTTGCGAGGGCGGCATTTCTACTGGTACTCACCTTCACTTGGCTAGGCGGTATAATGGGGAATGGATCCCCGCCGACCAGGATTTGCCTTTTAATTTAGAGGGTTGGATTTCCAGCGGAGATGGTGTAGTATATGAGGGACTTTTGAAAAAAGGCTCTCAAGTTATTCGTGCTGAAGATGGTTGGAGAGATTATAATCTTATTCAGCGTTAGCAGGCGTTCACGCCTTTCCAATCCAAAAGCGCAAACAAGTCATTCTCATCGTTGGCAAGAGACCCTCTGAATTATTTAGACAACTATTGTGAAAACCAGCCGTTACTTTTTATTATTACTTCTTATATTTTCTCTTGTGGGATGTCAGTTAGTTAGGATTAATCCGCCTACTTTTGTAGCCCCTTCTGGATTGACGCCCACTCTCCCCCCAGTTAATACGCTGGTTCCTGCTTCTTTGCCAACTACAATGGTACCCTCCACCCTAACGGCCACCCCCTCCCTAACGGATACGCCTTACCCCACAATGACGCCTTCTGTGACTCCCCAAGTAAACGCGGAGCCGTTTTTGTATTACACCCAAGCCGGAGACACTTTGCCGGTGGTGGCAATCCGTTTTGGCGTGAACCCAGACGAAATAGAATCCCCAGACCCCATCCCGCCAAAAGGATTTATTGCTCCTGGGCAACTTTTAATAATCCCGCATGGGTTGCTCAATACCACCTCAAACGCTCACTTGCTCCCAGACAGCGAATTGGTTTATTCTCCTTCGGCGCGAGATTTTGACGTTGTTAAGTACGTTGAAGACGCTGGCGGGTATTTAAGCACCTATAGCGAATATTTAGGCAGTATTGGACAAGCCAGCGGGGGAGAGATTATAGCTCACGTTGCCTTGGTTAATTCTGTAAACCCGCGCGTTCTCCTTGCCCTGCTCGAATATCAAAGCGGGTGGGTTTTTGGAGAGCCGCAAGACTTGCGTCAGAAGCGGTATCCCTTTGAGCATGTTAATTATCAAGATGAAGACCTTTTAGCACAAGTGCGCTGGGCCGTTAACCAACTTTCCATTGGCTATTACGGATGGCGCGAAGGCCGTTTGACAGGCGTGTCTCTAACGGATGCTCAAAACCCCGATAAGCAAGTAATGGCTCGTTTGGCTCCAGAACTTAACGCCGGAACGGTAGCGATTCAATATTATTTTTCCCAAATCTATGATAGTACAGAATGGGTACAAGCACTAAACGCAGAAAGCGGCTTCCCCGCTCTTTACAAAAGCATGTTTGGTGACCCCGCCATTAGAGCGATGTCTGTAGAGCCGCTCTTTCCCCCTGACCTAACTCAACCCCCTATGGAACTTCCGTTCTTACGCGGCCCCTATTGGAGCTACACAGGCGGCCCCCATGGCGCATGGGAACGCGAAGGCTCCTGGGCGGCGGTTGACTTTGCTCCCTCCGCCAAAGCGGAATGTGCAACATCAACCGCGTGGGTGACCTCCTCCACTCCTGGGCGAGTTATGTACGCTCACTACGGCTTAGTAATTATAGATTTAGATGATGATGGCTCTGCGCAAACCGGTTGGGTTTTAATATACTTGCACATTCGCGAAGATGGCCGGGTTCAGGTTGGCGAATGGGTAGAAACCGGAGACCTTTTGGGGCATCCTTCTTGCGAAGGGGGATTGGCAACAGGAGTGCATGTTCACATGGCGCGAAAATACAATGGCGAATGGATTGCCGCTGATGGGCCGGTTCCCTTTGTGCTTAGCGGGTGGACTGTTCACGGAGGAAGCAAAGCCTACGAGGGAACACTCACCAAAGGCGGCGAAACGGTAACAGCCAGTCCCGTTGGGGCAGATGTAAGCCGCATTCGTTTGGAAATAATAGAAGATGAAGATTAACGAACGCAGAGGACAGAAAAATTGGCGTTTAGGCTTGGTGTTAGCGGTGCTGTTAGGGGGGATATTACTAGCGGCGTGCCAACCCCAGCCAACTGCACCGCCCTTAACGTCCCAACCAATCCTCACGCCTGTTCCCGTGGTGTCACCCACCCCCCTCCCCGAACGTTTGGTTTACTCCCCAGGCCAATTGGTAGATTACATCGCCCAAACGGGTGACACGCTCCCAGCCCTCGCCTCCCATTTCAACACCACCATCGAGGAAATCCGAGAGGCCAACCCCATCATCCCCAACGATGCCACCACCATGCCGCCTGGCTTTCCCATGCAAATCCCCATTTACTATGAACCATTTTGGGGAACCCCGTTCAAAATTCTCCCTAATAGCCTTTTTATTAATGGCCCCGCTCAAACCGATTTTGACACTGGCGCGTTCATTGCCTCTCAGCCGGGATGGCTGAAATCATACGAGCAATATGCGGGAGACAAACAGCGTACCGGCGCGGAAATTATAGACTACATAGCCACTAATTTCAGCGTTAGCCCACGGCTTTTACTAGCCGTTTTAGAGTACCAGCTTGAGGCTTTGAGCAATCCTGTTCCTCCTCAAGATTTGGAAGATTACCCTTTGGGATATGAGGAGCGCACACACACCGGGCTTTATATGCAACTTGTTTGGGCTACTAATACGCTCAATAATGGCTATTATGGCTGGCTCACTGGGCGGCTTGATACCTTAGAGCATCTTGATAGCACCATTGAGAATCCCGACCCTTGGCAAAACGCGGGGAGTGTGGCTTTGCAGTATTATTTTTCTTTGCTTTTGCCTAAAGACGCTTACCAAAAAGCTATTGGCCCCGATGGTTTTGCTCAAACTTACCAACAGCTCTTTGGAGACCCCTGGCTGACGCCATCCCATATTCCCGGAAGTTTGAGGCAGCCTGAGATGCTTTTGCCTTTTGAACGGGGGCGAACTTGGTCTTTGACGGGCGGGCCTCATACAGGATGGGGAAAAGGAGAACCTTGGGCGGCTCTAGATTTCGCGCCGCCAGGAGTTAGTGGGTGTGGACGCTCTAAAGCGTGGGCGGCTGCTGCCGCTTCTGGTGTGGTGACACGTTCAGAGACGGGCATTGTGGAGCTAGACTTGGATGGAGATGGAAATCCGCGCACGGGATGGGTGATTTTTTACCTTCACATTGCCACGCAAGGCAGGATTCCTTTAGGTGCGTGGGTTGAAGCTGGAGAGAAGATAGGGTTTCCCTCGTGCGAGGGAGGAACCAGTTCTGGGACACACTTGCACATTGTTCGTAAGTACAACGGGGAATGGGTGTCCGCCGATGGCGTTATTCCGTTTAACTTGGAAGGGTGGATAGCTAATAATGGCGCGACTGCTTATTCAGGGATGCTGACTCGTTTCTCTCAAATTGTCATTGCCAATGATAAATCTAGCCGCGTAAGTCACATCACAGCAGGCGAGTAATTAATTTTTCATAATACAACGTGCAGCATTTTTTAACCTCCCAGAGTTATTTTTTCTGGGAGGTTTTAGTTTATTTTTGCATTATCTCTAAAAAAAACAGGGGATTTTTGCTGTCCGAATCCAAAAATATTGAAAAAAACGCCTGTTTTTAATCAAAAATATAACCAACCTTGAGAAAATTAAAGAAAATATAAGAAATCTTTAGTTTTTCTCTTGACAAACTAAAGTTTCTTGATATTATGCAAGTGTAATCAGAAACACTTAGTTTTTTCGCAGCAGGAGGTTACTCAAATGTATCCCATCCAATATCAGGTTCCGCTAACCAGTAATGTTTTAGCTTATCAAAAAGAACTTCATCGCCGAACGCAGCAAAACAATCTACAAAGACTACCTCGTCGCCGTAAATTTCCATTTTTGAAATTAGCCCTGCCTATAGCTGACATCATGATTAGCACTGGCGAGCAACTAAAGAAACGTTATCAGCCAGCCTAAGGATAAAAAAATAAAAGAGTCCCTTTTTTCAAGGCGACCATTAAGTTCAAACACGCAAAAGGAGAACTCAAATGTACATTATTCAACAACATCATTTAGCAAATAATGTTTTGGCTCATCAAAAAGAGCTTCAACGCCGAACACGGCAAAACAACTTACAAGGACTAACTCGTCGGCGAACACAGCAAAACAACCTACAAGGACTACCTCATCGCCGTAAATTCTCATTTTTGAAACTGGCCTTGCCTTTGGCAGACATCATGATCAACACTGGCGAGCAACTAAAGAAACGTTATCAGCTAGCCTAACTCACTCAAACGCAAGGCATTCTCTAAAAGAGGGAATGCCTTGCTACGCTATAATCTATTAGATTTCCAAGGAGAAAAACCATGCATACCATTCCTTCCCAATGTCCTATCTGTGGCGGCGAAATGATCGTCACTAAAATTTATTGCCATGACTGTGATACTTCTATTGAAGGCCGTTTTTCAGCACGAACATTTGCTCAACTTACCCTTGAGCAAATGGAGTTCGTAGAACTCTTTATCCGCTTGGAAGGCAAAATCACGCACATGGAAAAAGAACTTGGTTTGTCATACCCCACCATCCGCAAACGCTTGCACGAAGTTATTCGCGCCATGGGTTACGAACCAGGAGAAGCAGAAGATTCCCCAACCCTCTCAGAAGAAAAAAGACGCGATATCCTCAATAAATTGGATGCCGGCGAAATTAGCTACGAAGATGCCATTCGTATCTTGAACGAAGGCGAGGAGGCAAAGTCATGACCAAAAAAAATATTGAGCTAGCCGAAAATACTCGCGTTGTCATAAAAAACGTGGGCGGCGACTTAGTTCTCAAAGGCTGGAATAGAGCTGAATTACGGCTCCGAGACTGTGTTGAAGAAGATAACGTTCAACAAGAAGATAACACCATTTTCTTAAATTGTTCAGGAGACGGCGTTGTAGAATTACCCCACGATGTGCCCGTTGAAATCGGCAACGTGGGAGGTGATGCCAGCGTTAGAGGTTTAGACAATACCCTAACCTTGAACAATGTAGGCGCCGATCTGTCTCTACGTGATGTCGGTGCCACAACGGTAGACACCGTGGGTGGAGATTTCTCTGCCAGACGGCTTCGCAATGCCCTTGAAGTCAATAGTGTGGGCGGAGATTGTGTAGTTCGAGAAGTGAACGGGCAATTCTCTGCTCAACAAATTGGCGCAGACCTTGTTGTCAAAGGCGTCCAAGGCGACATGCTTGTCGAGAACGTAGGCGGAGATTGCGTGGCACATGACCTAAGCGGGCAATTTTCGGCGAAATCGGTGGGAGGTGATTTGCACCTGAACGATGTTATTGGCGGCATTGAGGCCACGGTTGGAGGAGACGCTGTTATTATCTTTTTCCCCGTGTCTTGGCAGGCTTATTCCATTCAGGCTGGAGGCGCAATTTATGCCCGAATTCCAGAAGACACAAGCGCTGAATTTGAGCTAAAAAGCAAAAGCAAAAAAATCGAAATCCGTCTCAAAGAGAACAAGCAAACAATTAAAAAAGAAACCTATAACTTGGTGTGCGGCGAAGGCGGGCCTTCTATCTCCTTAGCTGCGGGCGGAAAAATCGCATTAGCCAACATATCAAGAGAACATTTTTCCAGAAAAGGAGAAAGCATTAATTTTGGGTTTGGAAATTTAGGAGAAGATTTCGATTTTGCAGTTGATATAGGAGACCTGGGAGAAGAATTTGCTCAACAAACCGCGCAACAAATTGAAACCCAGCTTGGCATGTTGGAAGAACATCTTAACACCCAACTTGCCGATCTTTCAGAAACATTCGAAGCGGCTGGATTGTCTGAAGAAAAGATGCGAGAAGTACAAGAACGCATCGCAATAGCGCAAGACCGTGCCGCACACAAAGCTCAAAAAGCGCACGAGAAGCTAGAACACAAATTAATACTAACACAACGCAAAGCAGCCCGCCAAGCTAGAAAAGCAAAACGCAAGGCCAAAGAATTTGACGTTGATGCCATCTTCGCCAACAAGAAAAATGCCGCTAAAGTTGTCTCAGACAAAGAAAGAATGATGATCTTGAAAATGCTCCAAGAAAAGAAAATTACCGCAGACCAGGCCAATGATTTATTAAGCGCGTTAGAGAAAGAGGGCTAACCATGACTTCAGGTGAGGAACGAATTCAAATTCTTGAGATGGTTGAAACAGGAGCTATTACTCCCGAAGAAGGTCTTAAATTGCTTCAGGCAATAGAAGCCCCCGTAGAGATAGCCATCCCAAGCGTTGAGGAAGAGCCAGACGTTTCGGGGGTTGGCGAGCCACCTCTCCCCGAACCGGACGTATTGCTCCTCCCCGACCCCGAAGATTTGCGTAAATGGAAAAGGTGGTGGACAATCCCCCTTTGGGTGGGGGTTGGCATCACGGTGATTAGCGGCTTTTTGATGTTTGGGGCTTGGAATGCCAATGGGGTTGGATTTTGGTTCGCTTGCACTTGGTTCCCCTTTTTATTGGGCGTGGGTTTATTGTCCTTGGCTTGGGGGAGTCGAACTACTCCTTGGCTGCACCTCCGCGTTCAGCAGAAACCAGGCTCAAAACCAGAACGGTTTGCAATCAGTTTCCCGCTTCCCATCCGCCTTACTGCTTGGGGTTTGCGTGTATTTGGGCGTTTTATCCCCAACATGGACGCAACTGGATTAGATAAAGTTATCTTGGCGCTCAAAGACTCCACCGATGAAGATGCGCCGCTAATTGTGAATGTTGATGATAGCGAAGACGGGGAACGAGTACAGATTTTTATTGGATAGTGAAAAAATAAGGAGAGACCGATGACTACTGCAGAAGAACGTATGAAAGTATTGAAAATGATTAATGAGGGAAAAATTACCGCTGAAGAGGGCGCGAAAATTTTGAAGGCTCTAACCCCTCCGAGCGTGAAGCCGACTAAGGGACGCAGCGGCAAGGCTCGCTGGCTGCGGGTGCATGTTACCGATATGGCCGCGGGAAAGACAAAGGTAAAAGTTAACTTGCCGTTGAAATTGATGAACGTTGGTTTGGATATTGCTTCGCAGTTCGCGCCAGAAGAAGTGTCTGACGCTCAGATGTTAGAAACCATTAAAGAAGCTCTTAATGAAGATATCCTTGGTAAGATTGTGGATGTGGTTGACGAAGAGGATCAGGAACATATAGAAATTTTTATTGAGTAGAGATTTGGTGCATTGGCATATTGGGGATTGGTAAATTGGGAGTTTTGTCAAACGCAACCAATTTATCAGTTTCTCAATAAGACTCCACTGCAGAAAGGTCAATTTCACCACAAAGGCACTAAGTTCACAAAGAATTCTCTCGAAGAACACAAAGGAAAAATTCGCTTTCTTTGAAACCTTATAGTTTTTTCAGTGGACTCCAATAAGCATCTTGATATTAACACCACACATTTTCTTCTCCCTATGTGACGGACCTGCGAAGCTTTAAAAACTTCGCAGGTCTCGTTAGTTAAGGCAGTTATTATTCCCCCATGGTGTGGATTTCGGGTGGTTATTCTTCTTCTGGGGCGGGAATGTCCTCAACTGTGGTAGAAATCACATCTTCTGAGGCTGGAACCTCTTCGGGGACGACTATTAGCAAGATGATGTAGAGCCAGAACGCGCCGCTGGAGGTGGCGATTGAGCCTATTGCAAAGCCTAAGCGAACGAGTGTGGGGTCAATGCCGAAATATTCTCCCAGACCACTGCACACTCCGCCAATCATGCGGTCATCTCGAGAACGGTAAAGTCGTTTGTAATTTGTCATTTGTGTATCTCCTTGTTTATACTGCAATTTTTTGAAAATCTTGTATAATGTATACGCAAAGAGTTTCTAAATGTTGCGGTTAGTGTAGTAACAGCGAACGAGAGTTCGCACAGCCTCTAAAACGGGCATTCGCGTGCCCTGCTACGAACACATCAAATTACACTTGACAGCCCGGTAGTCACAATATTGAGAAATAAATCCCTATGTCAATTTTCAAAGAGAGGTGAACATGGAGGTAAGATCGGCTGACAGGTCTATGGTTTTAGAGATTGAGAACAAATACCCAGCTCCTAGCCCATACGTTTGTCTCAGTGTTAAACAATCTGCTAGTGGTTTTACAGGGAAGGCTAGTCCCATTTGGTTTGTTCAGGAACGTATTGAGAGGTTTATTCTTGAGCTTCAAGATTTACCAAGGTATTTTTCAGCAGTATTGTTGTCCCAAAATATAAATGAAAATAATTTTAATCTAACGGTTTCACAAATTGCTAATGGGGATATTTTGATAACGAGTACTATTGAAAAATGGTACGCTTGTACAGAAGATAGGAATTGTGAATTGCAGTCGAAAATAACTTTTAAAATTGCTAATTATGATTTAAAAGCTATTGTCTCTTTTTTTGAAAAATTACTCTAACGACCTCGCTATGTTTTTTACAAGGTTAACATAAAAAGCCCTGCAGTAGTTTCTACCGCAGGGCTTTTTGTTTCACACGCTATTACGCTTAGGCGTGTTCTGCAATTTCTTTCTTCATTCGCGTAAGTAAATCTTTTACGTCTATGGCTGCCATCCGTTCGCCAGAGCGCAGGCGGGGAGCAACCATTTCGGCCTCTTCCTCGCGGTCTCCCACTACTAACATGTAGGGAATTTTCTGCTGCTGCGCGTCTCTGATTTTAGCTCCCATGCGGTCACTGCGGTCATCTACCTCAACGCGGATGCCTTCCGCTTTAAGTTGTTCGGCCACTTTTTTCACGTAAGGGATGTTGCGGTCTGTGATGGGAATCAGAATGGCCTGAACGGGCGCTAGCCAGAGAGGGAACGCCCCGCCGTAGTACTCAATGAGTACGCCTATGAAGCGCTCTATGGAACCCAATAAAGCGCGATGAATCATGTAAGGACGATGCTCTTTTCCATCTTCGCCGATGAAAATCAGGTCAAAGCGATCCGCCAGATTGAAATCAAACTGAATGGTACTCAATTGCCATTCCCGGCCCAGAGCGTCAATCATTTTTAAGTCAATCTTGGGACCGTAGAAAGCGGCTCCTCCCTCATCTATATCATAGGGGAGTTTGGCTCGGTCTAGCGCTTCTCGTAGAGCTTCGGTGGCGTCATCCCAGCGATTCACGTCTCCGGCAGATTTGTCAGGGTCGCGCGTGGAGAGGTAAGCGTGGAAGTCATCCATTCCGAAACCGCGCAAAATATGCAGGCAAAAGGCAAGAACGCGGTCGATCTCGTCTGGCATCTGGTCTGGGCTGCAAAAGATGTGCGCGTCATCTTGCGTGAATCCCCGCACCCGCATCAATCCATGGAGTACACCGCTGCGCTCATAGCGATAAACCGTACCCCATTCTGCCCAACGCATGGGCAAATCGCGGTAACTGCGGAGCTTGTTTTTATAGATCATGATATGGAACGGGCAGTTCATGGGCTTGATGTAATATTCCTCTTCATCAATGTTCATGGGAGAGTACATGCCATCTGCGTACCAGGTTAGGTGACCGCTGGTTTTCCACAATTGCGCCTTCCCGATGTGAGGAGAAGCCACAAAATCATAACCATTTTTCAGGTGCTCATTTTTGCAGTATTCTTCCGTTAGATGTCGGATAATGGCTCCTTTGGGATGCCACAAAACTAACCCGCTTCCAACCTCAGGCGAGGTGCTGAACAAATCTAGGTCTTTACCCAAACGGCGATGGTCGCGGCGTTTTGCCTCTTCTAACTTGTGCAAGTAGGTTCGTAGTTCTTTTGGGTTTTCCCAGGCCGTGCCATAAATGCGCTGCAGCATAGGCCGCTTCTCGTCACCACGCCAATAGGCTCCGGCTACCTTGAGGAGCTTGATGGCCTTGGGATTTAGATCTTTGGTGCTTTCTACGTGCGGCCCACGGCAAAGGTCTACAAAATTATCTTGTTTATAAGTGGAGAAGATGACTTCTTTATTTTCTTCTTCAGCACCCGCTTCTAGGTCAGCAATCAACTCTTGCTTATAAGACTGATCCTTGAATATTTCTCGGGCTTGGTCAGCTGAAAGTTCTTCTCGTACAAACGCATGGCCGCCAGAAATTATTTCTTTCATGCGATCTTCAATGGCTTCCAAGTCTTCGGGGGTCAAAGGGCGGGGAAGACCGAAATCGTAGTAAAACCCATCCTCAATGGGAGGGCCAATAGCGATGTCAGTTTCTCCGGGGAACATCTCCATAACTGCTTGAGCCATCACATGTGCGGTCGAGTGACGGATGCGATATAGTTTAGAATCTTCATAAGCTTGCTTAGACATACAACACCTCCTTAAAACAAAAAACTCCTACCCATCCTGGGGCAAGAGTTGACTCGCGGTTCCACCCAGATTACTCTTTTAAGAGCATCTTTGGAGCCGGTAACGGGGCTATCCGTTAACCTTAATGCCTCTGATGAGGGTTCAGGCGTACGCTCGCGGGGGGTTTTCGTGGGGTGCTTCTGGAGAAGATTCTCAATCGGTGATCTTCATTCCCTGTCAGGAGTGTATTCCAGTACTCGTCCCGGTCAATGCGTTTAGGATTTTTAATTAAGAGGCATTATATATTGTTCTTCAGGAATTGCAAGGTTGATTGTAGGGATAGGCAAGGCAATCGCATATGGACATGGAATCTAATTTACGTTTTCGCAATTTCTTGGAATAGGTTATAATGCACTTAGTTTCATGCTAGAGTAGCTTTTGTAATGTGCATAGTGGGAATAGAGGTGAAAATATATGAGCAATAATAATCTTAGCCAAACAGCTGCTGATTTTTTCTCTGAGAATTATCGACTTTCTAGCACTATTGACGCGCGAAGACGTTCCTTGGGAGACTTACTTTACGACCAAACCACTTCTTATTTGACAGTAGAAGGCGCTTATATATCACCAATTGATTTTCCTTCTCGTATTTCTGGTAATTTTCCCAGCGCCGTTATAGTCAAAGAGAGTTTGACTTTTGCGCTTACATCCAATCAGAACACTGTTTTTCGAAGGGATCAGAAATACGGTCAATATTACGCTCCTCGTCTTTATAAGATATTTATTGCCTTGCCTTACTTTGAGCTCACTGGCGATTTGCTCTTGCCAGGCCGCACCACTCCTCAAATATTGCTTACATCAAAAACTGAAGGCTTTCTTACTCTACTTGATGTGACAGCCCAGGTAGTTACCAGGCCAGAAATTACCTATCAAGGCGAAGCTTGTATTGTCTGCAAAAATAAAGTCAGTTTTGTAGGATTATTAGATTAATAGATCGTCCTAGAGGTGAAAAAATGGCATCTATTTTGGTGATTGACGATAACTATGACATGCTAGAAATGCTGCGGATAGCTCTAAGCCATCGAGGTGGGCACAGAGTTTCTCTTTGCGCTAATGGGGAAGACGGATTAAAACTAGCCAAATCAGAACGTCCAGATTTGGCAATTGTGGACGTCATGATGCCAGATATAAGTGGTTACGAAGTTGTACGACAACTTCGCTCTGAGCCACAAACAGAAGATATGAGCATTATTATATTAACCGCTAGAGGGCAACCAGTTGATAAAATTGCCGCCCTTGATGCTGGCGCAGACCTCTACATGGAAAAACCAGTCAAACCTCAAGATTTACTAGATGAAATTGAAAAACTTCTTAGTACTCCTCAGAAACAGATAGAAAGCGGTCTTTTCCCTGTATTTAGTTTGCGTGGAGGAATTGGCGCCACAACTTTGGCAGTGAATATCGCCTTATTATTCCAACAATTGAACCCCTCGGCTCTGATTGACTTCTCCACTAATTCAGGGCATTGCGCGTCTTGCCTAAGACTCCAACCCAAACGCCACTGGGGAATGTTGCTCCAAACGGGAATTACCGAGAACCAAGCTTCAACCATCGGCAACTTGACAATGAAACACCCTTCGGGGTTGCGCTTATTGGCGGCACCACCACTACCATTGCCAGCGGATCGTCTCACTGGCGCACACGTCAATTCTATCCTTGACGTCATGCAGAAGAAATTACGATTTTTAGTAGTAGATATGCCACCCGCGTTGAGTTCGGCGAGTATAGCGATATTAGAAAAATCCACCAAGATAATTCTGATTAGCAGTTCCGATCCCCTCAGCATTCAGAGCACGCGAAGCACCATGGAATCGCTGAAGAAATATCATGATAAATTTGAGTTGCTGCTTAACAACATCACCCCCGGAAAGCAGGTTTCTGCAGACAAAGTAGAAAAAACACTTCGTCTACCAGTTACGGCTCAAATTCCCTACCACGCAGATGCGCTGCCCAATAAGCTAAAAGGCATGCCTGCGGTACTTAGCCAACCTCAATCGCCATTTGTAAGTACATTACAACAAGTTATTCGAACGCTATTGACGCAAAAACGAAAAACAAGATAGAGGAATTCTCACGCGCCCTTTTCTGGCTTGACGCTAAAAAAAAATATAGTATAGTAATGCCTACAATTTCATAAATAAAAGACCACGATCAGGAAGAGTAAACATCAAAGCGAGGTGCAGAGAGTCAGGTCATAGGCTGAGAGCCTGATACCAGTAATGATGTTGAATGGGCCTGGGAGTTGCCAACTGAACCCCTAAGCTAGTATAGGCAAGTAGGTTAGGACGGAGACGCCACCGTTATCAGGGCAGAGGGTATCGCCCAATTGTTTTACGCCAGGGCCGTATCTACTAATAAGTGAGGCTGGCTCTTCTTCTTTACGCGCTATCATTGGCGCGTTTCTGTTTTAAGCCACAGGATTGAAGAGTTACCTAATCAGGGTGGCACCACGGGTGTTTTATCAAACGCTCGCCCCTAACCGGGCGGGCGTTTTTTTGTTTGTAGCAACTGGTAAATGAGTTTCATTAGTTACAGAATAAAGGAGAACCAAAATGAAAAGAAAAAGAATTTTAACAGGTGACTGACCCCTTACGGGCGCAAGCGGATATTCCCGGGCGCATTGAACGGGGATGAAGCAGCGGAGCTAAAAGAACGTTATCGCTGGGGGGAGGGTTGGAGACGTGGAAGTCAAGGTGAAACTAACCCAGGCCATCAACCATTTCCTGGCGCCCATCCATGAGCGGCGTGCCCGCTATGCGGCAAAACCGCAGTTTATAGAAGATATTTTGATTAGCGGTAACCGCCGTACGCTCCGAGAAGCGTCAGAAACGATGCACCTCGTCTGGGAGGCAACAGGAATGCCCAACTTCAGAAAAACACCACGCCCAATGATTAATGAACTATCCCCTGGCTTGATCTACTGTTAATCGAGGAGGCAACATCTCATAGCTTACGTTTCACTCTTACTTTTCACGTTCCACTTTTTACTTATCACGCACAAGGAGACTAAAAATGACCCAATATAAATATTTTCTACCCGAAAAAGACATGCCCACCCATTGGTACAACATCCTCCCCGACATGAAAACGCCACCTCCGCCTTATCGGCATCCGATAACTTTGGAGTTGATGACGCCCGCCGATTTAGCGACTGTCTTTCCGCAAGCGCTGATAGAGCAAGAGTCCAGCCAGGAGCGGTGGATTGAGATTCCAGACGAAGTGCGGGATGCGCTGAAAATGTGGCGTCCTTCCCCACTTTATCGTGCCGCTCGCTGGGAAAAGGCGCTAGACACCCCCGCCAAGATTTACTACAAATGGGAAGGTGTTAGCCCTCCTGGAAGTCACAAACCGAACACGGCTATAGCCCAATGTTATTACGCCAAACAAGAGGGAGTTAAGGGGCTTGCTACTGAAACAGGGGCGGGGCAATGGGGCAGCGCTCTTAGCTTTGCTACTCAACTTTTTGGCTTAGAGATTAAGGTTTTCATGGTGCGCATTAGCTACGACCAGAAGCCTTATCGCCGTATTGCTATGGAAACTTGGGGAGGGAACGTAGTGCCCAGCCCCAGCCCAGAAACCAACGCCGGGCGGGCTATCTTAGAGGCTAATCCCCATACCTCTGGCAGTCTGGGCATGGCCATTAGTGAGGCTATTGAATATGCTGTTACACGTGAAGGCTGGAAATACGCGTTGGGCAGCGTGGTCAATTTTGTGATGCTGCACCAAACCGTCATTGGGTTAGAAGCTCGTAAGCAGATGGAAATGGCAGACGCTTATCCAGATATTCTTATTGGGTGCGTTGGCGGAGGGAGCAATTTTGCGGGACTTTTCTTGCCGTTTGTTAAAGATAAAATAAGCGGCGCAAAGTCAGATATGCGCGTGATTAATGTGGAATCCACCGCTTGCCCCAGCCTGACCCGTGGTAAATACGCTTACGATTGGGGCGACACCGCTAAGACAGGTCCGGTGGCTAAGATGCACACCGTGGGGCACGACTTTGTCCCCGCTCCTGTTCACGCGGGAGGGCTGCGTTATCATGGCATGTCACCTATCATTTGCCGCCTCATGGAAGATGGATACGTTGAAGCTCGCGCTTATCATCAAAACGAAATATTTGAGGCTGCTCACAGTTTCGCGCGATCTGAAGGGTTCATAGTCGCGCCCGAAACAGCGCACGCCTTGCAAGCGGTTCGGGAAGAAGCGTTAGCTTGCAAAGAATCAGGAGAAGAGAAGACTATTCTCTTCAATTGCAGCGGGCACGGTCACTTTGACTTGGCGTCTTATGATGCTTACCATCGCCAAGAGCTTCAGGATTATGACCTTGAGGATGAAAAGATTCAACAGTCGTTGAAGAGATTGCCGAATATCCCTGTGTAGAGATAGGATTGGAGCAATTGCCTAAAATGTGAATGGTGCAATACATCCGCTTCTGGATGCGTTGCACCATGAGCCATAAGTTTTAAGGCTTTAAAACGAAAAACCACCCATCACGGGTGGCAATTTCTTGTGGGCGATATTGGACTCGAACCAACGACCTCTGCGATGTCAACGCAGCGCTCTAACCAACTGAGCTAACCGCCCATGCGCCGTGCATTATACCGGCTCTACATCTAAAATGCAAGTCTTGATAAACGCATTTTTTGCGGTCAAATCTTGGTTAAAAACTCTTCTAGGGTAGCGGCGACATGTTCAGGTTTTTCGAGCATGACCATGTGCCCCGCGTCAGGGATAACGGCTAATTCTGCCGAAACGATGTGGTCTGCTAGATATTGTGAGTGTCTAATCGGCGTAAGTTTATCCTCGCTGCCGCAAATCACTTGCGTTGGACACGTTATTTCTTCCAAGCGATCCCTCACATCAAAGTCGGCACACGCCGCGAAATCGCCATGGAGTATTGTGGGGCGGGTTTCTAGCATCTGCTTTCGAGCCGTTTGCACCAATTGAGGATCGGTCCCAAGATTGAAACCCCAAGAAGTGAGCATTTCTACAACGGATTGGAACGTTGTTTCATGGGAGGTGTTCTCTAAAAAGGTATCGTTTACGGGGAGATTCGCGCCCGTCCCCACCAAGGCCAATCCGCGAATACGCTGAGGGTATTGCAGTGCCATATCTAGCGCAATTGCTCCTCCCATGGAATGTCCAACCAATACCGCCTTATGTAGGCCTACTTCGTCCATCCACGCTATAACCTGCTCTGAATAGTAAGAAATTTGCTGCCAACCATGCCCTTTAGATTTTCCATGTCCTGGTAAATCAAGAGCATACACCTTATATTCTGGCAAACGCCGAATTTGGATAGGCCAGTGGAGATGATTCCCGCCTGCTCCGTGAATTAGGACTACGGGAATACGTTCGGTATCTTCATTGTGATAGGCATAATAGTAAATGTCGGCGTTGTAGGGCATAATGTTTTCCTTGGGCAACTTTGAAGTTTAAGGATTTCCCAAATAGCTATTTTTATGGTAACTACTCAGGCATGTCGTTGCGAAGCGGTGTTTTTCCGCTGAAGCAATCTCCTAGAGCGTCTGGGAGACTGCTTCGGGGCAAAAAATGCCCCTCGCAGTGACATTTCAAAGGTGGGCTGAGCAGTTACTTTTTATGAATGTTAGTGTCTATTGAAATTTTCGAATGCGGTCGGCGGCATCATCGGTAAGAGGAATAACAACCTCAATCTTGGTTCCCTTGCCTGGCTTGGATTCGATATGGAAAATTCCGCGGGCAAGAGTAGCGCGTTCTTTCATGTTTACCATTCCTAAGCTGCCTCGTTGATTATAATTATCGAAAACATCTTTTGTGTCAAAACCCATTCCGTCATCCTCAATTTCTAAGACGGCAAAATCGCGGCGTGCTCTTTGCACACGAACCCAAATATGTTTTGCTTTAGCATGTTTTCGAACGTTGTTAACAGCTTCTTCAGCAATAGTGAAAATTACTGTTTGCGAGTTCATTTCTAAGTCGTAAATGACATTTTCATCGGTTTCAACAATCACGTTCTGGTTGTAAGTTTCATTCATTTTTTCAGCCATGGTGTTTAGGGCTGCCGCAAGCCCCTCGGACTCTAGTACCAGAGGGCGCAGAGTGAAAAGCATGTGCCGAATTTCTTTGGTAGTCCGGCGAGCCGTATCTTCAATGAGCCGCAATTCATTCTCAACCGCGGCTGGATTTTTTTTCAATAATTTGCCGGCCAAATTGGCCTGCATGGCAATGGCCGCCACGGCTTGCGTGGGGCCGTCGTGTAAATCACGGGCTAACTTTGTGCGAGCCTCGTCTTCTGCCTTTATAATGTGGTCTTTCTCGTCTTTTATTTCTTGGAAAAGTCGCGCGTTTTGAAGTGCTATCATGGCCTGGCGGCTTATCACGTTCAAAATTTCACGTTGTTCGGCTGCGAAGTAAAGCTCTTCGGGGTGGGCGAAGAGCAAGACACCAAAGGTTTCTAGGTTTACCCGCAAGGGGATGCAATACCCCGCCTTACAAGTACGGAATGCCCAAAATTGCGTTAATTCAGGGTCCTGTGAAATAACGGTGGTTAGCTGAGGCGCGCCGCTTTCAATTGTTTTCCCGATAATTCCCTTTAGGCCAGGTATTTTCTTGCTCATGTCGGGACGAGTGAGTCTCCGCCCAGACGCCACCCGCAACACAGGTGGGACAGAACCATCATCGGCGAAAAAGAGAACCGCACTAATTAATTCTTCTGTTTCTTTCCCGGTAATGCCTAAAGCAATAGAACTGCCATCGAGACTTTTATCGAGTACCCGTTCGTAGCTTAAGGTAGAAGTGAGATCGGCGAGAAGTTTATATAATTTTCTAAGTTTTGTGTTTAAAGGATCAGCTTTCTGAGATGCGTGCTTCTCTTTAGCAGGCGATTTCCGTTTCTTGGACGCAATTAAATACCCGCCCCCGCCGCCGAGGAGGAGTGCCACCACTCCTATTGAAACAAGTATGATAAGTGTTGTAGACGCAGTGAAATCCATAAAACTCCCTTGCTGTACAATTTTTTATATCATACCTTAAAAAAAGAAACCTGACGACATTATGAGGAGGATATTTTTTCTAGTTCCCCGACACTTATGCTGAAAGACTTTTTTCGGACACGGATAAACACGGAAAACGCGGATTTTTCTGTGAAAAAACAAAAAAGAATCCGTGAAAATCAGTGTCAATCCGTGTCCAAATTAAAACT
>QMOK01000033.1 GCA_003648195.1 Chloroflexota bacterium
CAAATGCCAAAGGCAGGAATTTGGGGGGAAGTCGCTCTCCTCCCCTAAATTCGACCGTTTTTTGTCGCATTTGGGGGAGGCAGGGTGGGGGCAGAACTTTCCAACAACCTTTGAGTGCTCCCACGCGCGGGAGCGGCCCGATGAGGCGCGACATAAATGTTGCGCTGCGAAGTGTAATGCGAGATTTATCTCGCCCTGTGCGCACAAGTTTTATACGTGAGCCAAAAGTTTTTCCTCTGTGTGTCTCATTCGCACCTCGCACCTCGCAATTCGCACCTACGGGGACTGGAATACCCCCACCTGCTCGCCGTTTACCCACACGGTGTACTCTCCCGCCTCAAACGCGCCCAGGGGAACGTCTTCATCAAAGGGAGCTAGAACTTGGACGCACATACCACTCGGATCCGATACCGAGTAGATGTTGACAATAATTTTGTTCTCGGCGTCTGGTTCGGCGATGAGTGCTCGTAATTTATGGCAGGGCGTAGGCAAGCTCCCTATTAACCTTAGCATGACTTCTCCCCCTTTGGTGAGCGTTACTTCGCTGGCGTCTAAATAAACCTGACCGTGGGGCCAGCTTTTTTCTTCAAAGGAGGGCGCGAAAGGGTTGTCGGTGTTCGTGTCGTGCGCGTCCTCTTTTTGGCTGCTGTTGGGGTCTATTTCTTGTTTTTTGGGAGATGGTGTGGGCGGGGAATTTTTCGCCGCTTGAGGAGTGGCAATTGTTTCGGGTTCGGTGTTTACGTTTTCAGTGGATGGGACGTTTGTTGCCGGCGGCAACGCTTGGGATGTGTCCGCGCCGCAGGCTGCTGCCATCCACGCGCTGAGCATTATCAAAAAACTAAGAAGTAAATATTTTTTTCGCATGGTTTTTCTCCTTTTGGGGTATTGGGCATAGTAAATTTTCATTGAGTATTGGACGGTGAAACGTGCCAAAAGGTTCCAGCGAATGACGTTACCCTTTGATAACGACCAGCGGTTTGAGAAGGGCTACTTTTTCGGCTATGCCAATATTGACAACGGTATCTACAACGGCGTTGACGTCTTTGTACGCCGAGGGGGCTTCTTCTGCCAGCCCGGCCATAGACCGCGACCGAATTTGGATGCCGCCCCGCTCAAGTTTTTCGCGCAGGTCTTCGCCTCGGATTTTTTTCTTGGCTTGGCTTCGGCTCATTGTTCGCCCCGCGCCGTGGCAGCTAGACCCCCACGAAAATTCCATGCTTTTTTCTGTTCCTCGCAAGACCCAAGACGCGGTTCCCATGCTGCCGGGAACTAGAACTGGCTGTCCCATAGCGCGGTATTCCTCTGGCAGGTCTTCGGCGCCGGGGCCAAAGGCTCGCGTGGCTCCCTTGCGGTGGACGCATACTTTTGTGGGCACGCCATTTACGTTGTGCGTCTCAATTTTGCCTATGTTATGGGCGACATCGTAAACTTGGTGCAGATGCCAGTTTTCGACTTTGCCGGCCAGGGCTTGTTCAAACGCTTGGCGGGCGAAATGCGTTAGCGTTTGGCGATTGGCGAAGGCGTAATTGGCGGCACAGCGCATGGCGGCTAGGTAATCCCGCCCTTCAGGGGAATCCATGGGGGCGCAGACCAGCTCTCGGTCGGGGAGTACAATTCCATAACGCCGCACCGCGCCCTGGAGGATGCGCACGTAGTCTGAGCACACCTGATGCCCTAACCCGCGCGAGCCGCAGTGAATTTGCAAAGCGAGATGCCCTTTTTTTAGCCCCATCACCTGCGCGGCTTTTTGGTCAAAGATTTCGGCTACGACATCCACCTCTATAAAGTGGTTGCCCGCTCCCAAAGAGCCTACCTGGCTTTGGCCGCGTTTTTTGGCGCGTTGGCTCAGTTTGTCTGGATTAGCGTCCGGCAATTTTCCGCTATCTTCTGTGCGGCGCACATCGGCTTTGGTGGCGTAGCCTTTTTTCAGTGCCCACGCCGAGCCGTTTGCGCAAACTTTTTCTAGTTCGGCGGTGCTTAAATTTATATTACTCCCGCGTCCCACGCCGCTGGGGCAGTGTTGGCTGAGGGCAGACGCCAGAGCGTTAAGGTGCGGTTTCGCGGCTTGGTACGAAATTTTAGAAGCCAGTAAACGCACGCCGCAATTGATGTCGTAACCGATGCCGCCGGGAGAAATAACGCCTTCTGGGTAGCGGGTGGCGGCCACTCCGCCAATGGGAAACCCGTATCCTTGGTGCATGTCTGGCATTACTACCACTTTGCCCGCCAATCCCGGAAGCGAGGCGGCGTTTATGGCTTGGTCTAGCGATTTATCGCGAGTGACTGCCCGAAGAAGTTGTTGAGAGGCCAAAACGCGCACCGGAACTCTCATATCGCTTCGGTAGCTTTGGGGAATTTCCCATTCGTACGCGCTAATTTGTTTTAAATCACTTAATGCAACCATTTTGAGCCTCCTTTAGTATTTTCTCAATAAACAGGGACAAGACCTCCGAGGTTTGCACTACAAAAACCTCGGAGGTCTTAGCCTCATCCCAAAATATTGAGATGATACCTTCTTTAAATGTTAAACCCCGTAGAATCGCATTGCGCCACGCAAGCTAAATATCAAAAACTATATTCACCTCAAGGCCGTTTTTTGTTTTTAGGATTTTTATATTATGATAAGTGGCGGCCTTTATTCCACGTTCCCGCGAGACGATAAGACTGCCGCTCCCTTGGCATTTTAGGGCGTTTTCACTTATTTCTAAGTTCAGGGATGTGAAAGCCAATTGTTTTTCGTCTAGGAGGTAAAGCAGCTCGGCGAGGAAGGTGACCAATAAGTCTTCATAATCTATGCCCGCAATGTGGAATGTCAGGGGGATTGGTTCTGGCTGTTCCTTGGCGAATGCCATTCCCATGAGATGGTACATCCCTTGGGCGGCCTGCTCAAAAAGAGAGGGTAAATCTTGGCCCCAGGCCTTAAGTTCCAGGTCGGCGGTGTGCTTCACTTCGCTAAATCCGTTTTTAGGTGTTAGAGGCATATTTTAAGTATACCGAAAAGTTGAGAGAAAAGGGGCGTGGTTTAGAGATAGAGCGAAAAAAGCACGCCGCGTTTTAGAAGCGTGGCGCACCTTTTTATGTGAATAACGGTCTCGGTCTTACTCGCCCGAATGAACAAAAGTCCAGAAAAAATAAGCACGTTTCGCGGCGGTGTTGAAATCATTGTTAGGAGTTTGATTTCCCTAAGAATTCATGGCATCTATCAATTTTTGGGTTACGGCATTCATAATAGCGATAAAGAGAAATTGATTTAGATAGCCCGAATACCTTGCACTTAACGTTATTGAAAAAGTACTCCAATACTTCCTCAATTTCTCTTGCTGTGTTTACGTGTTCATATTTCATTAATAACCCATAATCGAGTCCATGTCTTAGCCTGAACTCCAACCCAGTGGTAAGTTTCCAACCTAGAGTCCAAAGCCATGAGCCTTCGCTTGGCACGCTTGCACGTAACACCCCATTTTCTGCCAGCAAGAGTCCACTCTTAGCTATGACATCTGGCAAATTACAGATATGCTCAAGCGTGGCCGCTGAAGTAATTCGGTCGTAGCGATTACTTTTTGGGACTTCAGAAATATCTGAATAGGCATTTCTGATCCTCGCAAGAGCAGGTGAATTTATGTAGAGATCAGTGAAAGGCTCTACTATGTCATACAAGTGAACAGAGGGTTCGTATTGCAGCTGATTAAGGGTGCCCGCGCCTAATTCTAAGGTTAACTTTTCTGAATCTTGGGGTTTTAGAACATCATTAGCTACCTGCCTGTGCAGCCACGACTCCATTCTTTGTGCTAACGACGTAGCGGTTGTTTGACCCTCTCGGTTTGATTTGTAATGCGCGACATAGATGTCTTTGATCTCTTTTGGCAGTGGAGGGCGTGTTTTAGGGAAGTTGTCGAACATTGAAGTGCGCAATTACCGTTTCTTGAACACTGCCGCCAGCACGCCGCCCAGCAGCACCATGGGAGCTAGCCCTATCATACATATTCCCCCAATTAGGGCGCCCTTGGCGGCGCTGTGTTTGCTCTCTACAAATGCTACACGATCGCCGGCGTAATATTCGTCTGGGATAACGCCCCCGGTGGAGGCTTTTTTCCCTAAAACGGTGACCAAATCCCCGGCGTAAAAACCGCTATAGCGCAATGAGCCATCGGAGAGCATTTTTCCGTTATATTCGGCGGCGGCGTAATCATTAGATGCGATCAATTTCTCGTGCATGGGACCGCTTAATTTTGCTCCCGCCGCGCTAAGGAGTTCGATTGGCTTTTCGCCAACGATCAAGCCCAAATTAGGTATCGTGTGTTGGATTGTCTCCCAATCGCCATCGGGTTCCGCGTCTGGGGTTGAGGTGTCGGCAGGAGTGACTATCCATTCTTCTAACTCGTAGGCTATAAAATCCCCGGCATCTGGGAGCGGCTCCCCCGCCAGATACCCAGTGACCAAAACGCTTTCCCCAATGGGAGCGTTTGTTATGGCGCTAGCATCCATAATGGGCATACGCTCAATCTGATACGCTTCTAGTTTCTGTTTGGGGGCAAGCACCAAGATAGATACTAATCCGCATCCCAAAAGAACAATAGCTGCAATCCCAGTTCCAATTACTAAGTTAATTCGTTCGCGAATAGAAGATAATATTCTCATGTTGTCTCCTTGACGTGTAGATGTTGTTAGAAAAATCACCGCTAAATTAGAAAGAGTATAACACGTTTTGTTCCTGCTCCTCTAAATTTATAAAGAGGCTGGTACAATACCAAAAACAACTTAAGTAAAGGATTTTTTTATGCAGATTACAACCTGGAATGTTAATGGAATACGGGCGATATTCCGCAAAAAGGCGGATAAATGGTGGTGGGATGAAGCCCCAGATGTGCTTTGTTTGCAAGAGGTGCGTGCCACACCAGAGCAATTGCCCAAGAAGCAGCGTCAACGGCTGGAAGAATTGCACCACTTTTGGAATCCAGCTCAACGCGCGGGGTACAGTGGGGTGGCGACTTTCTCCATCCCCAAACCGATTGCTATTAAAAAGGGGTTTGGCGTGGAGCGATTTGACGTCGAGGGGCGGGTCATCCAAACGCAATACCCAGATTTTCGACTTTTCAACATCTATTTTCCCAACGGGCAGCGCGGGCAAGAGAGATTGGCTTATAAGCTTGACTTTTACGCTCATCTGCTAGAGCTTTGCGACCAACTCCACGCCGCTGGGGAACGGGTCATCATCTGCGGTGATTTTAACACCGCTCATAACGAGATTGACCTCAAAAATCCCAAGCAAAATGAAACCAATTCTGGGTTTTTGCCAGAGGAACGGGCCTGGATAGATAAATATTTGGAGCATGGTTTTTGTGAGATTTATCGCCATCTTTATCCCGAAAAAGAGGAGTATTCGTGGTGGACGTATCGCCATCACGCCCGCGAGCGGAACATCGGCTGGCGATTGGATTATTTTTTGATTTCGGATGCGCTCATTCCCCGCGTGCAAGATGTGGTTATTCACACGGATGCGCTAGGTTCAGACCATTGTCCGGTGAGTTTGTTTTTGAAGTAAGGTAAGGGCAGAATTGTTAGAGGATACAGACGAAATAGAGTAGACTAATTTTTAGGAACTGAGGAGTAAAAATGACAAACGAAATAAAGAACACACTTAAACGACTGAGTGTAGAGACTGGTTTGGGAATGTTAGAGGAGGGGTTAACGGTAGGAACTTGGGGAAATTTCAGCGTCCGCGATCCTGAGACAGGCTTGGTTTACATTACGCCCAGCGGCATGGATTACCGCGAGATGCAAATAGAAGATATTGTCGTGATGGACAGCTCGCTTAATATTGTGGATGGTTTTAGAGTGCCTTCTGTCGAAAAGGTTATGCACGTTTCTATTTACAATGCCAGGCCAGACGTGAGCGCTGTTATTCATACTCACCCCCTTTATTCTGCCGTTTTAGGTGTCAATGGGATGGAATTGCCCGGCATTAGTGAAGATTTTGTGCAAATAGTGGGCGATAAGATGATTTGCTCTGAATACGCGTTGCCCGGAACCGTTGAATTAGCTCGTAATGTAGTCAAAGGTTTGGGGTCTCGAAATGGCGTTCTTTTGCCAAATCATGGAACAATAGTAGTTGGCAAAAATATGCCAACGGCACTAACTGTTTGCCATGTTGTGGAAAAAACAGCTCAAATTTTTATTATGGCAAAAAGCATTGGTGTACCTAATTTAATCTCCCAAGAGGATATAGAAATTATGCAAGATTACGCTCGGAACAAATATGGGCAGAGGTAGCAGGGGAATGCACCGCGAGTGAGCGGATTATTTCTATCGCGCAGCATCCTCTTGAGGGCACTGTTTTCGGCGAGACCCGCTCCCTCCAAAAAACCAAAAAAGCGTGCTATCCACAGTAGATAACACGCTTTTTGTTTATGACCCCACGGGGAGTCGAACCCCGGTTTTAGCCTTGAGAGGGCTACGTCCTAGGCCACTAGACGATGGGGCCAAAGCGGAAAGAATTCTATCATGCCCCCTAAACCACGTCAACAATTAATAAACGCTCACAACGGCTGCGTGGACTCTCAATCCTTGTCTAAAAGTTGCTTCAACTTTGCCATCCGAGGATCAATTCTCTCTTGACTATGATCGCAATCCTCTTTGTTGCGATTCGCGCCACAAATTGGGCAAAGGCCTTTGCAATCCTTAGAGCAAACATGTTTAATGGGAATATCTAGCAGGGCATACTCTCGAAAAATAGGCTCTAGGTCAATACGCCCATCTGGCGGGAAAGGACGTTCTTCAATGCCCACTTCTTCCTTTGTACGCGAAAGAGAATACACTTCATCAAAAGAGATTTCTACCGGCCGAGAAAATACCTCCAAACAACGAGTACACCTCAACTCTGTCTTGGCGGTTAACGTTCCCCGCAGCACCACGCCATCTTCAATAACGGTAGTAGTGACCTTCCCAACAAAATTTTGCAGGGTCAAATTGGGGTCAAAATGAAGAGATGGGAAATTAAAATCTGTACCACGGGAAGTGCCCAGAGACTGCCCAGCAATCCAATTAATATCTAGGATAAAAACTTTGTTCTTTTTTGTGATCATAATTTTGGTTTACCAAACTGAAATAATTTACTAGCTACCCGACAGTTTTAATTTGGACACGGATTGACACAGATTTTCACGGATTCTTTTTTGTTTTTTCGGGATGGTTCACGAATAAACAGACACTTTCCAAATCAATATGTCACTGCGAGGAGCGTATTTTGCGACGTGGCAGTCTCCCGGTTAGCACAAGTACACTATGGTCGGGGAGATTGCCACACCCCCCAAAAGCGGGGGTTCGCAATGACATGTGGTCAACAAGAAAAAAGTGACCACTAATTTCTAGCTCAAAATGAACCATCCCATTTTTTCACAGAAAAATCCGCGTTCTCCGTGTCCGAAAAAAAGTCTTTCAGTATAAGTGTCGTGTAACTAGATTAAAACCAACTTCTTTCTATCAGCAACCCCTTAAATCCAGTTGTCTTCCCGAGGCTGATATTGGAGGGCTTCGGCCAGATGCAAAGATGTAATTTCCTCTTCTCCCGCTAAATCGGTGATAGTGCGAGACAACTTTAGAACCCGATGGTAAGACCGAGCCGAAAGGTGAAGCTGTTTCATAGCCGACTTGAGGAGTGATTTCCCATCCGCGTCTAGTTGACAGTGCAACCTAATATCTTTAGGGTGCATATCGGCATTGGTCGTTAAATCTGTCCCTTTGAAACGCTCGCGCTGCATACTCCGCGCTGCCTCCACCCTGGCCTGTACATTGGCCGAAGGCTCGCCTAAACGGTTAGAACTGAGCTTCTCATAATCTACGCGGGGAACATCAACATGAATATCAATGCGGTCTAGCAAAGGGCCAGAAATTTGCTTCTGATAGCGGGTAATAGAAGACGAGGAGCAAGAACACTCCCTTACAGGGTCGCCGTAATATCCGCAGGGACAGGGGTTCATGGCGGCAACTAGCATAAAATTAGCGGGGAAAGTCAGAGAGCCTTGCGCCCGGCTGATAGTCACACGCCTGTCTTCTAGCGGCTGACGCAAAACCTCCAGCACCCGCCGTCCAAATTCGGGAAATTCGTCTAAGAATAGCACCCCGCGATGAGCCAGCGATATCTCCCCCGGTTGCGGCCAGGTTCCTCCCCCGACCAATCCCGCATGAGAAATTGTGTGATGCGGCGATCGGAATGGACGGCGCTGGATGAGCGGCGTATCCGAGGGAAGTTGATCAACAATAGAGTAAATTCTGGTCACGCTTAACGATTCGTCAATGGTCATGCGCGGCATGATGCCTGGCAGAGCGCGGGCTAGCAGCGTTTTCCCCGCCCCGGGCGGGCCAATCATCAATACATTGTGATTCCCCGCCGCGGCGACTTCCAAGGCTCTTTTGACGTGTTCCTGACCTTTGACCTCTTGAAAATCTGTCTGTGGGGGGAGGTAGGGCAGTTCATCTTGCGTGGTGCTTTCGTGAGGGGGAATGTTCACGCGCCCGGTTAAGTGAGCGTAAAGTTGTGCCAAATTTTTGATGGCAAGTGTATCTAAATTAGGGATGAGGGCCGCTTCTTTGGCATCACATTCTGGAACGCAGATGCTTTTGAAGCCCTCTTCGCGGGCCAGAGCCGCCATAGGGAGCAGGCCGGGGATGTGGCGCACGCTTCCATCCAGAGAAAGTTCGCCGACAATTAGCGTGTTGTCTACGGCTTGGGCGGGGATTTGTCCGGTGGTAATTAAGATGCCAATGGCTATTGGCAGGTCGTAGGCGGGCCCTTCTTTGCGAATATCCGCTGGGGCTAAGTTGACAATGAGGCGTTTTCGGTTCGGAAAGCTCAATCCGGCGTTTTTGATTGCTGCCCGAACGCGCTCACGGCTCTCTTGGACGGCGGTATCTGGCAGCCCCACAACGGTGATGCCGGGCAATCCGCTGCCGTAATCCACTTCTACTTCTATTAATACGCCCTCTAATCCGAGGACGGCGCAGGAATAAACTCTTGCTAACATGTGTTAAGTGTAAAGAGGTTATTGTGATTTGTCAACATTGGTTTTCGCCTTTTTTTGCTCTCTATTTTCCCTGTTTCCTCTCTATTATACTGCTATAATGGTAAAAACCCTCTGTTTTATTAGTTTTGTTTAGGAGTGTGTTGATGAAGCCGCAGAATAATATATCATCTATATCCCAGCGCCCCGCCAAGTTGTTGCAACGCCTCATTCAATTTGACACCACCAATCCCCCAGGAGACGAAACGGAGTGCATTTCTTATCTCAATACGCTGTTAACTGAGGCCGGTATCGAGACTACAATCCTCGGAAAAACACCGGAGCGCACGAATCTGATAGCTCGCTTACCCGGCCAAGGTAACGCATCCCCGTTTTTGCTTTATGGGCATGTGGATGTAGTGACAACGAAAAACCAAACTTGGCAGCATCCTCCGTTTGAGGGGAAAATAGCGGATGATTTTCTATGGGGACGCGGCGCGTTAGATATGAAGGGGGGAATTGCTATGATGGTGGCCGCTGTGCTGCGCGCGAAGGCAGAAGGAACTAAGTTGCCAGGCGATGTCATTTTGACCGTTGTTGGCGATGAGGAAGCGGGAGGGAATTTTGGGGCTAAGTTCCTGGTAGAGGAGCATAAAGATTTGTTTAAGGGGGTAAGTTATGCCATTGGCGAGTTTGGGGGATTTACGCTGTATCTTGGCGGGCAAAAATTTTACCCTATTATGATTTCTGAGAAGCAATCTTGCTGGATGAAGGCCGTTGTACGCGGCCCTGGGGGGCATGGCTCTATGCCAGTGCGCGGGGGGGCAATGGCAAAATTAGCGCGGTTGCTTACTCAACTAGATAAGCGCCGTTTGCCGGTTCATATCACGCCGACCACCCGCTTGATGCTAGAGGCTGTATCCGCTGAACTTAGCGGTGTGACCGGCTTTGTGCTTAAGCAATTAATGAACCCTTTATTAACGAATACGATTCTTGATTTGCTCGGTGAGAGAGGTTACACATTTAATCCCTTGCTGCATAATACAGTTAGCGCCACAATTTTGAAGGCCAGCGACAAAGTCAATGTGATCCCTGGCGAAGTGGCTGTTCACCTAGATGGGCGATTGCTGCCCGGCTACACGCCCGATGACATGATTTCGGAGTTGCGCCAAATTGTAGGGGATGATGTGGAGATTGAGGTTGAGAGTTATGATCCCGGCCCCGCCGAACCAGATATGGCTCTTTTTGGCACTTTGGCCGACATTTTGAAAAAAGCTGATCCCGAAGGTGTCCCCATTCCATTTTTGTTGAGCGGTGTAACTGACGCGCGTTTCTTCTCACGGCTTGGTATTCAAACTTACGGTTTTTTGCCTATGCAATTGCCCAAGGATTTTAACTTTACCAGCGTAATCCACGCCGCCGATGAGCGCATCCCTGTGGGGGCGGTTGAATTTGGCACAAACGCAATTCACGAATTGCTTCAGCGTTTTGGAGATGCTAACACAGGTTTCTAATTGAATTTGGCAAATTATGGTTTCTCGCGCGGTAAAAAGTACGAAGTTAATGATAGGTAAATGGAGGTTCTAGAAAACCGCATGGATCAATCTCTAAAACGAACAGAACCAACGTGGTTTCTAAAGATGTTGATTGCCTTAACTCACTATTACTTCACAGTTTTATTTGGCTGGGCCGCATTATTTTTGATATTTGGAGACCGTTGGTGGTGGTTATTTTTGTTAAGCTCGTTTTCTGAATATCTTTTCTTGTTGCTGCCAGTGGCATTTATTTTGGCATTAATTACACGCAGACGTGATTTAATAATTGGGTTTGTGGTATCGCTTGTGTTGGCGGGTTTTCTTTTTGGGCATTTGCTAATGCCGCCAATTTCTTCTAAACATAGTTCTGAGTCTCAAATGACGGTGATGACAAGCAATGTTCTTGGCTACAATATGAACACAGAAGGAATAGTTAAGGCAATTAGAGAATCCAAAGCAGATGTTGTGGCTATCCAAGAGCTAAACCCACAAACAGCATTGGCAATTCAACGAGATTTAGGGCAAATTTATCCCTATCAGGAACTATTGCCACAATCAGGCGTGTCGGGAATGGGAGTGATTAGCCGTTTCCCAATGCAGGCAATAGAGATAGAAATAAATGGAGATTGGGTTGGAGATCCGCAGGTTGTGGAAGTGGAGTGGGAGGGAGCGAAAATAGTATTAGTCAATTACCATGCCATCCCGCCGTACTCTCTCATACCATCAAAGCTCGGGTACACTATAGCGGAACGAGAGCGGCAATTGGGTGTTTTGATTGAGTTCGTGAAGAGTCTTGAGGAGCCGCTGATCGCGCTGGGTGACCTGAACGTGACGGAACAAAGCACCGCCCACGAGATAATGGAAAGCGATTTACAAGACGCGTGGGTGAAAGGCGGCTGGGGATTGGGACACACTTTCCCTGGAGCTGCTTCAGCGGGAAGCTCCCGGCCAAGTTTTGGGAGGTTTTTATCCCCAAAGTGGTTATTGCGCTTGGACTATATTTTCTGCTCTGAGCAATGGGAAGTGGAAAAGGCGTGGATTGGACCGTGGGATGGAGAGTCAGACCATCGGCCTGTGATGGCAAAATTGGTATTAAAGTAGTGAATTATATTGAAAAATAATCCAGGGCAGTGTGGTGATAATGAACAAACAAAAATTCATATTTTTCCTTGTCGTTGGCTCAGCAATAATTGTGGTGGGCGTTGTCTCAATCTTGAATGGCGGGCTGGGGGCGGTGAGACCGGAAGCAACAACAACCGAATCGGTCATCAGAAAGACGGCAACGCAGGAGGGGCTGGTTTCTGACGTTATGAGCGGCAAGCAAACGTGGAATGGGCTACAAATAGCCGTAATAGGAGTTGAAGAAAATGGCTGGCCGTTGGTGGAGGCTCATAATCAATATAATGATCCACCCCTGCCTGGGAAACAAATGCTATTGATAACGGTGCAAGTAAAGAATATGGAACGGGATGGGGGAGAACCGATATCGATTGACGAATCAGATTTTGTGGTAGTGGGAGAGCTAGGGGAAGTCTACAACACATACAGCGAAGAGACCCGTTGCGGCGTGGTACCAGACAAATTGGACGGGGTGGTGACATACGACCATGCGATAAGCGGGGCTATTTGTGTGCAGGTTCCAGAACATGAGAGAGGGTTCATTTTGGTCTACGATGACGCATACGGGGGCGATCCGGCAGTGTACATCCCGCTGCCAGAAGGGGAGTAAAAAACGGATTCCTAGCAAAGATAAAGAGCAAACAAAGACCTCCGTGGTTTTGAAACCACGGAGGTCTATTTCACTGCTTGACGATACTATAAGCCCGTGAGTTTATTTACTCAACTTCGGCCTTAAGTTCGGCAGCGGTGGCGTTCAAGTTTTCAAGAATTGTTGAAATATCTTCCAGAGCACCTTGTAGCACCTCGTAGAAGGCATCGCCTACTGCGCGGCGGACAGAACTCCAAGAAGCATCATTGGGCTCGGCGTGTCCGTATTGAACCAAGTCTAGAGCGGTGGTCCATCTTGGGTTAGCTTCTTTGTACTCGGTCAACAGATCAGCCGTACTCTTCCGAACGGAGAAGTAACCACTGGCTTCAATCCATTGCGCTTGAGCCTCGGGGCTGGTGAAATATTTCAAGAAATACCAAGCTGCGGCTTTCTTCGCGGGGGTAGTGTTAACAATACCCAAATATTGTCCATAAGCATCAACTGCTTTTTGGCCTTCTGGGCCAACGAAGGGGATGAAAGTCCACTCATCATCGGTTGCGCCTTCAGCTTCAAAGGCTTTCTCTTGGTAGTACGCACCTGCGCTTGAGCTCATGGTGAAGAGAGCTTTGCGGGTGGCGAACTCGGGGTTGGGGTAAGTTTCGGTGGGGAAAGCACAACCCTCGTCCCACATTTCTTTCCAGAGGGTGGCTACTGCTACAGTTGCATCAGAGGTGAAATCGTAGGTAGCGCCGTCATCGGCTAAACCATCGTCACCATAGGCAAATAGCCAAGAAAAGACGTTGGAAGCTCCAGCATACATCACTAAACCGCCGGTGCCATCATTGTCGGGGTCGTCGTCAGCCATATTGGCTGCGGCAGCCGCGCAAGCTTGTTTTTTGAATTCAGCAGCGTTCTGGGGAGCATCAGCAAAACCTAGCTCTTCGGCCCAAGTTTTGTTGTAGAACAAAACATTGATAGATTGGCTAAGGGGAAGTCCCACACGAGCGCCACTGGCGATCACGCCACCATCAAGAGAGTTCTGATAAAAATCGGCTTTTTCTTCATCTGTGAATCCGCCGACAGGGTCGTTGAAATAAGGTTCAAGGTCAGCCATGGCATCAATGCCGTACCAACTCGCGAGAGCGTTGTTATAACCAACTAAGACAGCTGGCACATCGCCGGATTGAATGGCAGCGTTGAAGTTGTCTTCAAGGTCACTGTAGCCGCCTTGGTTCTCGGCTATTACGGTGATGCCGAGATCGTTAGTGTTGTTGAATTCTTCCACAACGGCCAGGAATGCTTCTTCTTTTTCCTCGCCCCAAACGTGCCAGAATTTAATTTCAACGCCATCAAGCTCGGAAAGGGGGACACCCACGACTTCGGGTTCAACCTCTTCGACTTCTTCAACCTCTTCGACTTCTTCGACCTCTTCGACCTCTTCAACTTCTTCAGCCTCTTCAACTACTTCGGCCTCTTCAACTACTTCAGCTTCTTCGACTACTTCAGCTTCAGGAGTGGGTTCGGCAGTAGGTTTGCAAGCCGTCAATACCATGGAAAAAGCAAAGACAACCAGCATAATGATAGAAAGTTTCTTAGACATAGTTTTTTCTCTCCTTGTGAGATTTACTAAAATTACATCGCATTTGATACAAAAGAAAACTTTTGCTCGCAGGCGATAAACAAAACAACGCCACATAGTGTACCACAATTACGTTTAAATGCTTCCCTTTTATCACCTCCTTGATTAAAAATTAGGCTCATCTGTTGAATGTGTGCAACAAAAGGCGATATAAATATCGCGTTACGGTTTCGTAGTACGACATTCATGTCGTTTTGCACATTTTTCATACATGGGCCCAAATTATTAACCTTTTAGGCCGCTTCGGGCAATACTCTCTGTAAATTGTTTTTGGGTAAAGAAATAAATAATTAAAATGGGAATGATGGTGATAAATGCTCCGGCCATCATTAAGTTTAACTCTTGGCCGGCTTCGGTGATGAATGTATACAGGCCGACCGCAATAGGACGCCAATCATCGTTATTGGTTACCAACAACGGCCAAGCCAGAGCGTTCCATGAACCAATGAACGAAAAGACAACAATGACCATCATGGGAGCTTTGGCCAGAGGCAAAACAATTTTCCATAAGAAGCGAAGATGCGTAGCCCCATCTATTCTCGCCGCGTCATAGAGTTCATCGGGAACTTGAGCGAAAAATTGGCGCAACAAGAAAACAGAAAATACGCTGCCCATAAACGGGATTGTAAGTGCCGGCCAATTGTTAATCCAGCGAATAGGTCCAATGCGCCCTAACCAAGTTACCGTCAAAAAGTTCGGGATGATCAACACCATAGCTGGAATCATCATTGTACTCAACATCAAACCGAAGATCAAATTTCGCCCGGGGAACTTAATGCGGGCAAAAGCATACGCTGCCAACACACTAACACTAAGCTGCCCTGTCAACGAGATAGCTGCAATCTTGACACTGTTCAAAAAGAAATTCGAGAACTCTGCTCTTTGCCAAGCTTCAGTGTAATTTTCAAAATGTACTGTTGATGGAATCCAACGTATACCCTGAGCTTCTCCCAAAGACATCAGAGATGTCAATATCATCCACACGAAAGGAGTAATAGAAATGAATACTCCAAAAATCAAGACTGAATACGTCATCACCACTTTGAGCCATTTGCGAAAACGTCCCCAAAAGGCCAATTGAGAAGTTTGTGAACTAGCCATAAAATACCCGTGATCCTTGAACTTTGTTATTAATATACGTTAAGCTTAAAATAATAGCGAAAAGCACAAACGCTAAAGCAGAGGCATATCCATAACGCAATTTCTCAAAAAACTCAGTAAATATAACAACACTAAAAGTATCTACTGTACCTAGAGCTTCTGGCTGTCTCATTACCCAAATATGCCCAAAAGCTTTAAATGTGCCAATAATTGCCATCAGAGACAAAAAGTAGGTAGTAGGTGACAACAACGGAAAAGTAATATACCGGAAGACTTCCCATTTCCCCGCGCCATCAATCTCGGCAGCGTCAATCAACTCAGTAGAGATATTTCCTAATCCCGCTAGGTAAATAACTGTGTCGTAACCGACATAAGTCCAAATAGAATAGATCATAATCACTACCAAGGCCAAGCTAGGCCCTGCTGCCCAAGCTGGAACAGCCAGCCCTATCTTTTCGCCCAGCATAGTGAAAATACCTTCAGGCTCTCTTATCCATTGAAGAGGGTCAAAGCCCAGTCCAATTAAAAGCTGATTTAGCGGAGCCTGATACCGATTAGAAAATAATTGTCTAAAAACAGCCGCGCTAGCTACTGTAGGTGTCACATAGGGCAAAAAGTATAAAATGCGAAAGAACTCAGAGCCCCAAAATTCCTGAAACAGCAAAACCGATAAAACCAACGCGAATACCAGTTGGAACGGGACAGTACCTAGAGAATAAAATACCGTTACTTTCAAACCTACCCATAAATCTTTATCGCCAGACGCGAGAATCATGGGCAATTCCCCAATTAACAGCCACGCGCTTACCAATAACCCAAACGCGCCAAGTAGACGTCCCCAAAAGCCCCAGCTGCTAGACTGCTTAGAAGCGCCTTGCCATATTTGCCAAGCGGCTGCCAGCAGAATAATTCCTGATACAATTGTAATCACCTGCGGCCAAATTCCAGGATCGGTGCCAGATTCAAACGCGGCGCGGTATACTTTCGCTATCTCGCTATATGTGAACCAGGCAAGCACAACGCTAATTACAGCGGCAATCCACATCAACATAAAGTCAGCAACCTGGTTCAAATTTTGCCTAAGTTGTGAATAGCGGGCAAGGATAATAGTCATTACCACGGCAGTCAATGCCAGATACAAGAACAACTTCCATCCATTATGTGCGCTGGGCGCGTGGAACGCCTCAGACAATAATTGCATAAAAAGTTCTCTTGTCTTTTCAATGCCCCAAATTTTATTAGCAATGCCTAAAACCTCTGGCAGCAACAAAACCGTCCAGCGCACAAAAGCCAAAACAGTAGCCGCGTACACTGCCCCAGGAATGGCAAACAGCCAGGATTTTTGTCCCGCTTCACCCTGGCGAATACGCTCATAAACGCGCTTTATTAAGGCATACACTCCATAAAGAGCGCCTAAGGCCAAAGCGAACAATAATATATATGCTAAATTATCAATAGCTTTTGTATAATTAATTAGGCCTCTAAACTCCCCTTGTTTTATGCGCCACTTATGCAAACTTACATAAAGCGCAAAACCAACAGGAAAAATGCCAAAAGTAAAAATCAATATCGTAGCCGGCGCAATCATCAAATAAGCGGTAAGATATTCTTTTAGCTGCCGTTTCTGATAACCGGAAAGGAAACGCTTAAACAAAGTTAACCTCCACTAGTGTATTTACTAAAACTAAAGAAAACTCAATTAATAATACCATAAGGAGCATTTCATGCCAGATTTCTCCCCTAAAACACCCTCTATACATCAATACGCGCCTCTCCCTAACCTTGACCTTGGCCCCGACCTAATTACCCCTCAATACGGCGGCGGCTCAATTGCCAACTTGGCCGATAGCGTCTGTCAACTTTTGGATGTTCCCACGCTTGGGATTGGCCCTTTGGGAGATGAACTACTATCTCCAGTGGGGGAGGGAGTTAAGCGCGTGGTGCTAGTCTTAGTGGATGCGCTGTCCTACAACCATTTTTGTCGCTGGGGGGAGGGAATTGCCCCCATTTGGCGTGACCTCGTCCTCAAAGGAACACTCGCTCCCATTACCTCCATTACGCCCAGCACCACCGATGCAGCCCTAACCTCGCTATGGACAGGGCAAGCCCCCGCCAAGCATGGCATTCTTGGCTTTGAGGTATGGCTTAAGCAATATAGCATGGTCGCTAATCTGCTCTTTCACGCCCCCGCCAGCTTTCGGGGGCCGCATGGCAGCCTGGAACAAACCGGCTTTGACCCTGAGAAATTTCTCCCCGTTCCAACCTTAGGGCCGCACCTCCGGGCGCACGGCGTAGAACCTTATGCCTTTCAGCACCGCAACATTCTCAAATCGGGACTTTCTAGCACATTCCTAGCCGAGGCAAATTTAGAAGGTATTGGTTCACCCTCTGAGTTATGGGTTAATTTACGCGAACTTCTCGAAGAAAATCCCCATCAACGTCTCTATGCCTACGCCTACTGGGGCCTGGTCGATACTCTCTTCCATTTATACGGCACAGACAATGAGCGTCCCGCCGCCGAATTTGCCAGCTTTAGCACCAACTTTGAGAGGTTTTTTCTCTCTAAACTGAGCCAGCAGGCCAAAAAAGACACCGTTCTCATTCTCACCGCGGATCATGGGCAAGTTTATACACCGCCTAATCCCAACCGAGAAATCAAAAATCATCCCCAGTTGGTAAATATGCTGTCTATGCTGCCCTCTGGCGAAAACCGCTGCACTTACTTTTACGTTCGTCCAGGCCAAAAAGAAAACGTTCGCACCTATATTGAAGAACACTGGCCTAACGACTTCTTGGTTATAGATTCAGAAAAGGCGTTGCAAGCGGGATTGTTTGGCCCGGCCCCTCACCATGCAGACGCGCATAACCGCGTAGGAGATTTGATTGCCTTGGCTAAAAAGGATGCCTACTTCTGGTGGGCGGATAAAAGAAATCACCTCCTTGGCCGCCACGGAGGGTTGGCTGCGCAAGAGATGATCGTCCCGTTTTTGGCTGTGCGCCTGGATGCGTAAACCAACACAAAGCAGCGGAGGTTTTAGAAATCTCCGCTGCTTTTTTATATTCCACCATCTCCCTGCAAATTAGAGCCTGGTGCTGGATAAATTTACAACCTGCGCCATGGCACTCCCTGCCCAAACAGCGGCTATGCCCAAAAAGACCTGAAAGCTCAAGTTCATAATTGCGGGAGATACTTTACCTAATTGAAATAGATTCAGCGTTTCGTAGCTGAATGTAGAAAATGTCGTAAACGCGCCCAACATACCCGTAATTAGAAACGCCTGGGCAGAAACAGTCAACAATCCCTCTACACTCGCCAACCCAATCAGAAAACCTATCATCAAACTTCCCAAAAAATTTACCGCCAATGTGCTATAAGGGAATCGAGAAGTATCAACGAATTGTTGAATGAAAAGACCGGTGGCGTATCGCATTGTTGCCCCCACAAACCCCCCTAAACCGACAAAAATAAGTTTGTTCAATATACTCGCTCCATGATAAATCGCTATTTTACAATAGCGCAGGATTATACCACAGAGAGGGTCATTCCTGCCACGGCTCAGAATACCAACGTAAATACTGCTCTAGGTGAGCGCTCCAATATTTTTCATTGTGCGTGCCAGAATTCAAATGCCATTCGTGTGGGATTCCCCGTTCGCTGAGCATTTCCTCAAATTGGTGAAGGTATTCGCCATCCCCATCTTTTTCGCCAATATCCAAGAAGAAGCGAGGCATTTTTTCAGATGGTATATTGTCTAACCAGCGGGAAAGTTGAAGGCCATCGGTATAGAAAATGGGTGCGCTGTGTGCGCCTATAGAGCCAAACATTCCCCAATGTCGTAAACCTAAATTGATAGCCCAATTTCCGCCCCTAGATAACCCCCCTATAGCGCGAAAATCATTCCCCGGAATAGTGCGATAATGTCCATCAATCCACGGAATGAACTCCGTGATTATCATCTCTCCGAATTTGTTTTCAGGCGGCAAGCTCCAATCACTGTCTCGGGGCATAACGATAATGAATGGCGGAATTTCCCCCGTGCCCATTAAACTATTGGCTGTTTCGACCACGCCCATGCGAACCCATTGAATATCTGTGGAATACAGACCATGGAACAAATACAAAACGGGGAAATATCGGTCGGGTTGATGATAATAACAAGGAGGGAGGTAAATTCGAAACTCAAGGGGAAGCTCTAGTGCCGTAGTAGAGATAGCATCCTCTGTGAGGTAACCCCCGTTTTCCCAACAACCGAGCGGGGTAGGGGTTATTAACGCAGATGCTTCAGTAGGCGTGTTTTGCACACTTTGGGGTGAATGCGTGGGGGACGGCATACCCTCAAGTATAGGCGTGGGCGTCATCGTGGGAGGAATGGCAGTTGGCTGAGGGGTATCAGATACTCCTATCCATTGCACTGTTGGCGTGGCGGTTGGTGTGCAAGCGGATAGGCCAAGGGCTAGCGCAAGGCCAATTAGCATCCAC
>QMOK01000034.1 GCA_003648195.1 Chloroflexota bacterium
ACAAGTGCGGAAAAATGCTCATTAGGCGTTCTGGCTATCTAATCTTAGAAAAAAATATCCAACCCGATGGTTCTTGCCCCAAATGCGGCACACCGGTTGCGGGGATAGGGCTTAGCGATGAATAGACTAGATATGAGTCCACTGAAAAAACTATAAGGTTTCAAAGAAAGCGAATTTTTCCTTTGTGTCCTTCGAGAGAATTCTTTGTGAACTTAGCGCCTTTGTGGTGAAATTGACCTTTCTGCAGTGGAGTCTAGATATGAATTCTAAAACCGCACCTGGTATTGAGACCAAAGATGAGTAAAACCAACCCCGCAGAAGAAAAACTAATTAGAAACTTCCCCCTTCGGCCAGTCGCTCTCGCCGAAGGGTTATTTGTCACCCTGGTTTGGGCCTCATCATTTGTATTTCTTAAAATGGCAGTAGATAATATTGGCCCGCTCACAGTAGCGGGACTGCGTTATTCGCTCGGCTTCCTCGTGCTGCTTCCCCTGCTGGTTTTCAGAAAAACAACTTGGCCTATATCGCCACGCTCTTGGAAGCGTCTATTTATTATTGGTTTCAGCGCCTACACACTTGGAAACGGCGCTCTCTCTTGGGGATTGAAGTACATCCCCGCGACAACTGGCTCTTTTCTAATGAGCTTCTTACCGCTTTTAGTGCTTTTGGTAAGCGCGGCCTATCTCAATGAAATCCCTACCCGCCGCCAAATTATTGGCATAATCGCCAGCCTTGTAGGCAGCGCTGTCTTTTTCTCTTCGGGATTGCAAACAGGAGAGCCGCTGGGAATAGCAATTGTGGCAGTAGGTCTCATTGGCTTTGTGGTTTTCGGCATCGTGGGGCGCGATATTGCCAAGGTACGAGAAGTAGATACGCTTTCCCTAACCGCTATTCCGCTTGCCATTGGCGGCGGCTTATTACTGCTTATCGCCCTTCCGATAGAAGGGCTGCCAACTTTTATGCCAAAAACATGGCACATAATCTTAGTCTTAGCAACCATCAACACCGCGCTTGCCTACATTGTATACAACCACGCGCTTCAGGTGCTTACCGCCATAGAAATGAACGCCTTACTTAACCTGTCGCCATTGGGAACAGCATTTTTAGCTTGGTTCCTCCTCGGCGAATCCCTTACCGTCATTCAAATTGTTGGCATGGTGATAGTTATTGCCGGAGTAATGCTTGTACAGCGAGTTCAATCCCCAAAAGGAGCGAAAGATGAAAGTCACCAAAGTTGCTAAAATGCGTCAGCTAGACAAAACCGCAGTTGAGAAATTTGGCATCCGAGAAGAACTTCTCATGGAAAACGCGGGGCAAGCGGTCACTTCTGTCATCTCAAAAAAAATTGGCATTGAAAGAAAAAAATTCCTCGTCTTTTGTGGGCTGGGTAATAACGGCGGAGACGGCTTCGTAGTGGCGCGAAAACTCCACTCCAACGGCGGAGAAGTTAAAGTATTCCTCCTCGGCGATCCGGCCAAATATAAAGGCGTCTCGAAAACGAACCTTAATATCCTCTTTCGGATTCCCATTGAAGTTCGCCAGCTTGAATCAGTTACGGAAATAAAGCGGGAGATTTCCCAGTGTGATGCCATTGTAGACGCCCTGCTAGGGACAGGCATTACCCGTGACGTGAGCGGTTTATACCAGGGCGTGGTAATGGCCGTTAACCAAAGCGAAAAGCCAGTCTTCAGCGTTGACATTCCTTCTGGCGTCAACGGTGATACCGGCCAAGTGATGGGAACAGCGGTGCGAGCAAATTGCACCGTGACCTTCGGGCTGCCAAAACTAGGCAACATGCTCTACCCCGGATTTGAATTATGTGGAAAACAGTACGTGACACACATCTCATTTCCACAAACTATGACCCAATCGACATCGTTGAAGATCGAGACCAACCATCCAGTTCTGCTCCCACCCCGCCCCCGGGACGCCCACAAAGGGAGCGTGGGCAAATCGCTCTTCGTTGCTGGGTCGGCTGGCTACTACGGAGCGCCGTATTTCTCTGCCATGGCCTTCCTCAAGGCCGGGGGTGGGTACTCCCGTCTGGCTGCGCCATCTTCCATAACGCCTTTCATCGCCAACAAAGGAAGCGAGATAGTCTTTGTCCCTCAAAGCGAAACCAGCGCGGGGAGCATTGCTCTCAAAAACAAAGACGCCTTGCTAGAACTGGCGGCGCAAATGGATATAGTTGTGCTTGGCCCTGGCCTTTCCCTAGACGCCGAGAGCCAGCAACTGGCCCGCGAACTAGCTCGCGAGATTGAAAAACCTCTCTTGCTCGATGGCGATGGCATTACGGCGGTGTGCCAAGATTTGCAAATTATAAAAAATAGGCCAGCAGAGACTATTCTCACTCCCCATTTGGGCGAAATGGCCCGCCTCACGAAAATGGGAATGGATGAAGTGAACAATAATAAAGTGGATGTTCTCCAACGTACGTGTCAAGAATTGAACGCCGTCATCGTCCTCAAAGGGGCACACTCCCTGGTTGGGTATCCTGATGAGCGCGTCTTCATTAACATGAACGGCAATCCGGGCATGGCTACAGCCGGCTCTGGTGACGTATTAACAGGGGTAATAGCGGCCATGTATGGAATAAGGCTGCCTTTGCGGGACGCCGTTAGGCAAGGAGTATTCGTCCACGGCCTTTCTGGCGACCTTGCTGCCTATGAAAAAGGTGAAGACGGCATCACTGCCCAGGATATATTGAACTACCTGCCCCCTGCGCTAAAAACACTTCGCGAGGGATTGAGTAAACGTCAGATAGACCGCTGCGCGGGCGTACGTGTTGTGTAAATTCCGCGCCATCCCCGCCCCTAACCTACCAATCTACCAATATACCAACTTCCCAATTTCCCAATATACCAACTTACCATAATGGTATACTTATATCTTGCAAATGAGAGTACAATAGGCCTGAATATTTTTAGTAACTATTGGCAAGGGAAGACTATGAAAGAAGATGTTACTTATATAATTGGACACGTGAACCCCGACACGGACTCTATTGCTTCGGCGATTGGGTACGCATGGTTGCTGCGAGAGCGAGATGGTGAAAATGCCCTTGCCGCCCGAACTGGATTCGTCAATCTGCAAACAAGCTGGGTGCTGGATCGCTTGAAATTGGATCCGCCTGAGATAATTACTGATGTCTCGCCCCGTTTTCAGTCTGTTGCTCGCCGGATGGATGCCATTGCGCCAGACGCACCTCTGCGTGAGGCGTGGGATATTGCCAGCCGCACGGGGGGCATTTCTCCTATAGTTGAGGAGGACGGCACGCCCTACGGCCTAATTACAGGGTTAACTCTCTTTTCTTTTTTGACCGAGATGGTTGGCCCGCATCGGAAACGCCAAGAGATGAAGATTTCTGAACTTTTAGAGGTTTCTTGCCGTGAAGTAGCCGATGTTGGCGTTCCAAAATTCAAAGCAGGAAGCCGCATTCGAGACGTCATAAGAAAAATACTTCGAGAAGAAAGAAGCTATTTTTTTGTTGTGGATGATCAGGGCCGCTACGCGGGAATTTGCCGCCAGCGTGACATTTTAAACCCCCCTCGTGTGCGCGTTGTTCTTGTGGATCACAACGAAATTGAGCAGGCGGTAGGGTCGCTAGAAGAAGCAGAGTTGATAGAAGTAATAGATCATCATCGGCTTGGAAACCAAGATACTCGGATGCCAATTCGGTTCACAATTGATGTGGTAGGCAGCACCAGTACCTTAATTTCTGAGCGAATAGTGAAAGCCGGTCTGAGCGCTCCACCTGAAATTGCAGGTATACTCCTGGCGGGATTAATCTCTGATACGCTGAATTTTGCTTCCCCTACCACTACCGATCGTGACCATCGCGCCTCGGAACGATTAGCTCGCTGGGCATTTTCTTGGAATAGCCCTTTAAAAGGTGAAACACTAGAATCATACGGCGAAGCTGTTGTGAAGGCTGGGGCTGGGCTGGAAACTCGCGACCCCGAAGAGATTATAAACACAGACCTAAAAACCTACACAGCTGGAAGTATGGGGTTTGCCATTGCGCAAGCAGAAGTCACTGATCTTAGACAGGTTAATAAACACCTTGACGCACTTATGGAAGCTCTTGAAGTGTTGCGAACATCTCGGGGCTTAGACTTTTCTATGCTGATGGTGACAGACGTGGTGCAGGGTTCTAGCCGCCTCATTATTTCTAATCCCCCTCCCGCTTTCGTGGATATGCCATATCGCAGCCAGCCGGATGGCACACGCTTGGCAAAGGGAGTGGTATCACGCAAGAAACAACTTCTCCCCGTGGTGCTTAGTTTATTGGAAGGCATGGGGTAAAACATTACGAATTTTATGTTGGAGAACTTTATGTGGAAAAAATATTTCAATGCGACAACAACTGACGAGGTTTTACAACTAATAGCGAAACGCGGCGAAAAGACGCGCGTTGTAGCCGGAGGAACCGACTTTGTTCTGGAAATGAAGCACGGCGCTCATGCCGAAGTAGAAACTATCGTTGATATTTCACGGGTGCCTGGCTATGATGTTATTCGCCTTGATGATGAGGGGGAACTTCACTTAGGCCCGGCGGTGACGCATCACCATTGCGTTGCCTCTGACCTGGTTCGGCGGTATGCTTTACCCCTGGCGCAAACCTGCTGGGGTGTGGGCGCTCCGCAAATTCGCAACCGAGGGACGGTTGTGGGAAATTTAGTCACTGCTTCTCCCGCTAACGATACAATTGCTCCCTTAATGGCACTGGGCGCGAAGCTGGTTTTGGCGTCTGTGCAGGGCAAACGGGTTGTACCTTTGAGTGAATTTTATACTGGGGTGCGGAAGACGGTTTTGCGCCGAGACGAGCTGGTAGTGGATGTTATTGTTCCGGTGATGGCTGAAAATCAGCGGGGAACTTACCAAAAATTAGGCCTTCGGAAAGCACAGGCAATTTCTTTGGTGAATATGGCGGCAATTTTAACTTTTGATGGGGAAATGGTGAAAGATGCGGTGATTACGCTGGGATCGGTAGCGCCAACTATTGTTCGCGCCGAGAAGGCGGAAGCGTATTTGCGCGGGCATGTCTTAGACGTGGAGACGGTCAATCAGGCCGCTGAACTGGCTAGTGAGTCTGCCCGGCCTATTGACGATGTGCGAGGTTCGGCCAGTTACCGCCGCGAGATGGTGAAAGTGCTCGTTAGGCGTGGGTTGGCAGCTCTTGCGGGGGGACAGGAAAACGCCCAACTTCCAGACGATCCGCCCCTGCTTTGGGGGCAAAACGCCAAAATTTCAGGTCAACCATTCGCGCAATCCGCTTTTATCCCCCAGGAATCACCCATTAAAACCACTATTAATGGAAAAGAATATGTTTTTGAGAATGGACACGCGAAAACGCTGCTTGATCTTATTCGGGAGGACGCGGGTTTGACGGGGGCGAAGGAAGGCTGTGGGGAAGGGGAGTGCGGGGCGTGTACGGTATTTTTGGATGGAAAAGCGGTGATGTCTTGCCTGGTGCCGGCACCGAGGGCGCATGGCGCCGAAATTGTGACTGTGGAAGGAATTTCTGAGGATGGGGAGTTGCACCCTGTGCAAGAGGCCTTCGTTGAGGAAGGGGCGGTGCAGTGCGGGTTCTGTACGCCGGGGTTTGTGATGTCTTCGGTGAAGTTGTTAGAAGAGAAACCTCATCCGAGCCGAGATCAGATTAAGGATGCTGTTTCGGGCAATTTGTGTCGTTGCACAGGTTATTATAAAATTGTTCAAGCTATTGAAATGGCCTCCGTTAAAATGGATGCTAAAAACTAGCTCTAAGAGAGGTGCGTAATGGGAAAGCACGCTAATTATGGACAAAGAGTTGAGCAAGAGAAAGAGCAAGGTCCGCGCCCTATGTGGCGTGGGATAGGGTGTTTGCTGATAGTTTTGATTATAGCAATGTCTTATGCTGGCGCAGTGGAGTTAGTGAATGCTAACGCGAAAAACGGTTGGATTATGGTTCCTCCAGAGATTCGAGGCAGCTTGCCCATGATTCCAGGTTTGAATTTGCAAATTTCGTATGCGGAATTAATTGTGGCTTTCTTTTTGGCTGTATTTGGCTTTGGGATGTTTGTGATTGTTTATTCCTTTATTTATAGGATAGGCGCTCCGAAAACCAAGGATATTTCAGTGCATGATATTTAATGATTGGCGGATGTAGATGATATTGGTTCGGAGATATGCGTTTTAATTTTAATCTTTTTTTTAATTACCTTTACTATAGCTTTTTTAAGTCTAACAAAACCCCTGGACGCTTGTCTCCTAAGCGTTTGGGAGTTTTAGCTTTTATCTTTTTGGTATTTCCAGTATGGCACGTATACTTAAAACTGGGATATTTGCTGGATAAGATATTTTTCCCTGCTTACCAGGAGCAAGAGGTAAAAGCTCCTGTTTTTATTATTGGTAACTATCGCTCTGGGACGACCTTTTTGCATCGTTTATTGCTTAGGGATGAACGGTTAACTTGTCTCAAGACGTGGGAGATGTACTTTGCGTCAGCTGTGACTTATCGGAAGGTGTTCAAAGCGCTTGATCCTATTTTTGGCGCTCCCATTCACTGGGTTGCAGAGCGTTTCAATAAAGACCTCGCGGAATGTGCCGCTATACACGAAACAGGAATGGAAAAAGAAGAAGAAGATAGCAAAGTGTTTTTCCACCTTTTGTCTTCTTACAATATGTTTGCTCTTTTCCCTTTTCCGCGTTTCGCTAAAAAATATATTTATTACGATGAACGAGTTTCGCCTGAGCAAAAAAAGAACGATATGGAATACTATCGAGAAGTGCTTAGGCGTCATGTTTATCTTTCTGGCGGAAAACAATATTTGTCTAAGAATCCGGATTTTTCTCCCCGCGTTGAGACTTTAAAAGAATATTTCCCAGACGCGAAATTTATTAACATTGTGCGCACACCGACCAAAGTAGTGCCTTCGACTATAAAAATGTGGGCGCACGTTTGGAGATTATTTGGGACTCCAAAAGAAGATTACCCGCATAAAGACGTTTTGATAGAACACGTTAAGCATTGGTACCAATACCCTCACCAACGCTTGAGGTCTTTACCCTCTGATAGGTATGCCGTTATTGAATTTTCTGAATTTGTCTCTGCTCCCGAAGAAGTTGTTACACGTCTTTACCATCAATTTGGCCTCGAGATGACAGATGAATTTGCCGGTGTTTTACAAGAAGAGACAAGAAAGTCGCGCCGTTATCAAAGTGCTAACCCATACTCATTGAGCGATATGGGACTAGACGAAGACGCCGTGAACGCTGAATTCCTCCCCGTTTTGCAAGATTATGACTTTGGCGGCAAATTGGTGGATTAACAGATTGGTTTCCCAATCTCCCAATACCCAGTTTACCAACACACTAATACTATGGAACGAACAGTCCCCTACACAGCCTCAGAAGAAGTTGAACTTTACCTGAGAACATACTACTCATTATTACGAACCACAGACGCCATTCAGATTCGTACTTTGGAAGAGGTGCATTCTGGGATGGGGTCTCTTCTCCACTCGCGGGCTAGAGGGGAAGCACCCGATATGTCGGCTTTCGTGTATGCTTTGCTGCGCCTCCCCGATTGCGTCCGCTATGTGGAGGAAGTTGTTCTGGGGCAAAGTTTGAGCGTTTTCGAGCAAGCCGGTTTGGGGGACGTTACTCAATGGGAAAAAGTTTCTGCACGCGCGAGACGCCGCCGCTGCTTTTATAACAAAGAAAAAAAACTAATGGCGTGCATCATCGCCAGCCGCTCGGATATTGATGATATTATCCCCTTATTAACGGCCTATCAAATAGAATGGAATAAAATTCATAACTTATTGCGGCACGCGCCAATTGAAGTGAGACGGGCAAATTTGGGCGGAAGTTCGTCAATGACTTGGAGAGCGCATCAAGAGCTGGCAGAAGCCCTTAATATGTCTTTAGAAGATTTAGAACGCTGGCATTCTGTTTGGGGCGGAGATTTATCTAAGGACAGCGACTTTGTTGCACGTCTACAGAAAGTTCGAGAAGCCCCCCGCCGTTTTCGGGTGCGATTGCTCAGCGGCTCTCTTATTGAGTACAACCGCGCCACGGACGCTTGGTGGAGCAATATTGCTCAGGCCGTCCCCGATTTATTGTCGCATCCCATTTATTTTATCTCTAGTAACACTCACAGCCTGGCTAATATTCTTTCGGGATTTGCCCTCCAAAACAAAGAAGAACTTCAAGCCTTTTTAGAGCAAGACGGCCATGAGCAATTATTAGAGGAATGGCATCAAATTCAAGCCCAAGAGATACCCTCTAGCGAAGAGAATTTTTTGTACTACGCTTTCAAGAAATACCTCCAAAGTCCGAAAGGACCTGAAGTTTTCGCGCGCCGTAACGAGCACGAAGCCGCTTGCGGCATTGCGCGTGTTAATAGTGAACACTTTTTTGATGTGGACGCTCAGATTTTTCCGCTTTCGCAGCTCAACCCTGCTTGGCTTGATCCCCGTATTGCGGTTGGCGATGAAGACTTGAGTTTTTTACGTAAGAGCGATGCTTTGATATTGAATATTGATTATCCCTTGGGCTTGTCGGCTTATAACATCCTCACTGAGGTCGCGGAGCATGTTGGGAAAATCTTAGGCGTTTACGTCCTTGGCAAAGCGGCCACGCTCAACGGTGTCATTGGCGATGTGATGATCCCCTACGTGGTTCACGATGAACATTCCCGCAACACCTATTTATGCCCTACCGCCTTTTCGGCAGCGGATGTCACTCCCCATCTGAATTACGGGACAGTGCTGGATAACCAAAAAGCAGTCACCGTGCGGGGAACATTTTTACAGAATCGCTCGTACATGGATGTCTTTTACCGCGAAGGCTACACAGACATTGAAATGGAAGCCGGCCCCTACCTCTCGGCGGTTTACGAGATGTTCAGGCCCAAACGCCACCCCATAGATGAAATTGTCCCTCTCAATAATATCCCCTTTGACCTGGGGCTTTTGCACTACGCCTCAGATACTCCCATGCACAAAGGCCATAACCTTGGCGCGGGAACCCTCTCCTATTACGGGATGGACCCCACCTACGCCACTTCGCTAGCCATCATCCGCCGTATTATTACTTTAGAGAGAAAGCGAACTCAAGAATAGAACGCGGATTACACTGATTTAACGGATTTTCGCGGTTTTTTTTATTGTTTTATCCGTGCCCATCCGCCACATCCGTGTCATTCGCGTTCTATTAAGATCAGGAGAAAATATGAACACAATCGGAAAATCAATTGAACGTATAGACGCCCGCGCCAAAGTAACTGGAGAAGCCTTATACCCAGCAGACATTAACCTCCCCGACCAGGCGTATATGAAAATCCTCTTCGCCCGGCGGCCACATGCTATCGTCAAAGCCATTGATACCAGCGCGGCGGATGCCCTCGAAGGCGTCATAGCCACATTCACCGCCAAAGACGTCCCCGTTAACGAATATGGCCTAATGAAGGCCGATCAACCAGTCTTGTGCGGGCCTGGAGCCGAAAAACCCTACACAGACCGCGTCCGCTTTGTGGGTGACCAAGTAGCCCTGGTTGTGGCCGAAAGCGAAGCCATCGCCGAACAGGCTCGGGAATTGATTCACGTTGAATACCAAGATTTACCCGTGGTTACAGACCCCTTCGCTTCGGCCCAGGATGACGCCCCTTTGCTCCATCCCGACCAAAACTCTAACATCCTAGACGCTAAGCGCATCCGCAAAGGTGACGTGGAAAAAGGTTTCGCTGAAGCAGATGTCATCATCGAGGCCGAATACAACACCCCCGTCCAAGAGCACATCTTCTTGCAGCCCGAAGCCGGATTAGCCTACATTGACGAAAAGGGGCGCGTCACGGTGATGGCTAGCGGCCAATGGGCGCACGAAGAACGCGAGCAAATTGCCCATTCCCTGGGGCTAAAAGAAGAACAAGTGCGCGTCATTCACCCCGCCATGGGAGGCGCGTTTGGCGGACGGGAGGATGTCTCTATCCAAATTGTGTTGGGGTTGGCTGCTTGGCGTTTACATCAGCGCGGCATCAATCGCCCCGTGAAAATTGTCTGGAGCCGCGAGGAATCCATTATTGGTCACTACAAGCGGCACGCCTACACCATGAAAACCAAATGGGGCGCAAAAGCGGACGGCACGCTCACCGCCGCCGAGGTGGACATCACCGCCGATGGCGGGGCTTATATGTACACCTCTAACAAAGTCCTTGGCAACGCCACCATTACCTGCACCGGACCCTACAAAATTCCCCACGTCAAGGTGGATACCCGCGCCGTTTGCACCAACAACATCCCCGGCGGCGCGTTTCGTGGGTTTGGCGCCCCGCAGGGAGCTTTTTTGGCTGAATCTCAGATGAATAAATTGGCCCAAGCTTTGAATTTAGACCCGGTAGAAATACGTATGAAAAACCTTTTGGGGGATGATGACCTGACCTCTGTGCAGACTCCGTTTCCCGGGCACGTGACTCTCCCAGACGTGGTGCGGCAAACAGCTGTAACCGCGGGTTGGAGCGAAACCGAGCGTGGTTGGCTTCGTGAACGTGATACCACTGAACGTTCTAACGTTAAACACGGCATAGGCTTCGCGTGCGGATTTAAGAACATTGGCTTTTCTTTTGGAGCCCCCGAAAACTGCACGGCCATCGTAGAAATCTACGGGGATACTGAAATTGAGCGCGTAGTCATCCGGCACGCTGCCGCTGAAGTTGGGCAAGGAACGCATACCGCCATCTCCCAAATGACCGCCGAGGCCATGGGAGTGCCTTTTGAAAAGATCGAGTTCATTGGCGCCGATACCAGCGAGACCGAAAATTCTGGCAGCGTTTCTGCCTCGCGGATGACGTTCATGTCTGGCAATTCCGTGCGGGGAGCGGTGGAGGGCGCCCTAGAAAAATGGGAAAACGGAGAACGTCCTGCCATTTGCACCTACACTTACCTCGCTCCGCCCACCGATTATTTTGAACCCGAAACCGGCAAATGCAACCCCAATATTGCTTACGGTTGCATGGCTCAGACCGTAGAAGTGGAGGTGGACACCGAGACCGGGCGCATCCACATCCTAGATGTGGTCTCCGGCGATGACGTAGGGAAAGCCATCAATCCCCAGCAGGTGGAGGGTCAAATAGAGGGCAGCGTGGTTCAAGCCGTGGGCTACGCGCTCCTCGAAAACTTCATCCAAAAAGACGGCTACCCGCTTACTACTGCCTTATCTACTTACCTTATCCCCACCGTCCTCGACATCCCCGATAGAGTACAATCGCTCATCATGGAATACCCCGATGAGAACGGCCCCTGGGGGGCACGCGGCTTGGGAGAAATGCCCTTTATCCCCACCGCCCCGGCCCTCATCGCCGCCGTCTACGATGCCACCGGCGTTTGGTTTGACGACTTCCCCCTCACCCCTGAGCGAGTGCTGCGAGGCTTGGGAAAAATAGCGTAGACGCGCACTGCATCTGGTTTTAGATGCGTTGCACATCGGGTTTAGCAAATGTGAGCCGAATCGACCTGCAACGCACTTTGACAAACGTAAAGTGCAATGCAGGTCTCTTATCCCAGTTACCCAATATACCAACCCCCATGCCACACAAACACCGCGAACGTAAAGGTATTTTAGCCGTTAATATTGGTTTAGGTGCCAATATCCTGTTGGCTGTCCTAAAGAGCAGCGTGGGGATATTTGCTCACAGCCCGGCTTTGCTTGCCGATGGCATCAACTCCACCGCGGATGTGGCCTACGGCATTGTCATCAATATCTTTGTGCGCTTGGCTGGTAAGCCGCCAGACGAGGAGCATCCCTACGGTCATTACCAAATGGAGAGCATTGCCGCCGTGGTGATTGGGTCATTTGTCATCTCAACCGCTATCGCCATCTTCTGGGGTGCGGTTGATAATTTATACAATCTCCTGACCAAACAAGTTGAAGTTACTCAAGCGTTGCCTATCGCTTTGTGGGTGGCTTTGTTCACGGTGGTTTTCAAGATTGGGCTGGCAATTTGGACAAATGGAATAGGACGCAGCATTAATAATATCGCCGTTTTGGCCTTAGCCTACGATCACCGCAACGACATTTTTTCAGCTTTAGCGGCCACGCTAGGTATTTTCTTCAACCGTATGGGATACCATTGGGTTGACCCTCTAGCCGGCGCGATTGTGGCTTTGGTTATTTTACAATCTGGGCTTGAAATATTGCGAGACGCTACCGGCGACCTGATGGACACTATCCCCGGAAAGACTTTGGCCTCAGAAATAACTGAATTGATGAATGAGGTTGAGGGTATAGAACAAATTGAAGAAATCCACATCCATCGTTTTGGCCCTTACCTCGTGGCTAACATCACCATTGGCGTTGATGGGTCAATTAACGTAATCAAAGGTAACCAAATAGCCGACCAAGTTGAGCGTGTTCTGCTGGATGAAGTCAATTTTATGAGGCGTGTCCACGTTCATTATCATCCTGCCATGCTAAATACGAATAATTGTTAACTTGACGACTACTGACTATTGATTTAAGACTGTCCCCATGCCTTTCCCATATCTCACTGAAACCCAAACCCTAACCGATGAAAAACGCGCTGGCCTCCCCTGCGATTTCATTCGCATCTCGGATGGTGTGACCCACTACGAACTCTCTGGCCCCGAAGATGCCCCGCTGGTAGTACTGGTGCACGGCTTCTCCGTCCCCTATTACGTTTGGGATCCCACTTTTGCCGCCCTAACAGAAGCTGGTTTCCGCGTTTTGCGCTATGACCTTTTTGGGCGTGGATTCTCCGACCGTCCCCGCCTGACCTATGACATAGACCTATTTGACCGCCAACTTGCCGAATTAGCGTCTGCGCTGGGAATCACCTCGCCCGTGAACCTGATCGGCCTCTCCATGGGCGGTCCCATCACACTCACCTACACGGCTCGCCGCCCGGAGCTGGTGAACTCCCTCGCCCTAATTGACCCGGCTGGCTTCACACTCTCTCAGCCGTGGTACTTTAAGTTGATAACTTTGCCCATTCTAGGGGAATTGTTTTTCGGGTTATTCGTTGGCGAGAACCTGTTCGAGAAGTTGATGGAAGATTTCTTTGACCCCAAAAATATAGCTGAATTCCTAGATCGCTACCGAGTGCAAATGTCTTACCGTGGATTCCGGCGGGCGTTGCTCTCTACCATGCGCAGCGGCATGTTGGGTGATTTCTCCGAGACATACCGCCGGGTAGGGGAGCTTGATACGCCGGTGCTGTTGCTGTGGGGAAGAGAAGATAAAACCGTTCCATTTGCGCATAGTCAATATGTCATAGATGCCATTCCTCAAACCAAGTTTTATCCCATCGAAAACGCCGGGCACATTCCCCACTACGAACGCCCAGGGGTTGTGAATTCGCTATTATTGGAATTTTTGAGATAAGGCAGGTGTGCAATGCACCCCGCCGGCTAAGTGCAATGCACCTCATAGGTGCGTCTCACTTGACACTTGATAAACGCCCGCATTAGGAAAAGCCGCTACGCATAACGCCGAAGAGTATTGTGGTTATGATATACTAATGCAGAGCGATGAAAAGCGGGATAGTGGTAAAACATTCCCGGCAGTAATCTACACGGTAGGAGTGCATAGATAAACCTGAGGACATATTTAGGCCGTTCATGCAATTATCGTGTGGGCGGTTTTGATGTTGTAGAGATATTGCCATTTACCGGTTTGATGAAAAATCATTCTATAGTCTTATGAGCCAAGAAACCATTTCCAATCCTATTATCAATTCTCCATACGTTGAATCCCAACGCCACTTCCGTTTTGGTGAGGAAGGTATCACTAACGAAATCGTTCCTGAGAGGCGGGTGAGTGCGTATTTTGTGCCGATAGCGCGTCCAAAGAAGAAGAAAGCTGATCAAGTGGAGATGGCTTTTGAAGAATGGTCTGCGGATAGGTTACGGGAGAATAAACTCATCAACCAAATTCGCGCCCGCGTTTCTTTGTGGCGAAGAGGGAACTATGCCGGTGTGACGCGCACCACCCGTCAGTTGCTGGAATATTGGCAACGCCCTGAAAAGGAGCTTCGTCTATTTTTTGCGCAAATAGAAGCTCTTGAAACAATCATTTATCTTACAGAAGTAGCACATAAATATGGAGATGCACATCTGATGGAAGATGTGCGTGCGGGCAATATGCAGGCAAATCCTGATTTGGTGCGCATGGCCCTCAAAATGGCGACAGGGACGGGGAAAACAGTCGTGATGGCGATGCTGATTACCTGGCATATACTTAATAAATTGGCGAATCCGCAAGATGTACGTTTCTCAAGCTCGTTTTTGATTGTTACCCCAGGCATTACTATTAAAGATCGCTTGCGCGTATTGTTACCTAGCGACCCCAATAATTATTACAAACAAATGGATGTTGTACCGCCTGATAAGCGAAGCGCACTCAATCAGGCAAAAATTGTGATTACCAACTTCCATGCTTTTCAGCTAAGAGAAAAGGTCAAGGCAGGCAGATTGACCAAAGAACTGCTGGCGCAAGGTAAAAAAAGCCCCTTTACAGAAACACCAGGGCAAATGGTAAAACGCGTCTGCCGTGAGTTGGGAAATAAACGAAATATTATTGTCATCAATGATGAAGCTCACCACTGCTATAGGCACAAACCTGAAACAGAAAAAGAAAGGATGACTCGCGAGGAACGTCAGGAAGCCAAGAAGTGGGCGGATGAAGCGCGTGTCTGGATTTCGGGCTTGGAAGCGGTCAAGGCAAAAATGGGGGTTAAGATGGTTTACGATCTCTCTGCAACGCCGTTCTTTTTGCGAGGATCAGGTTATCAGGAAGGCACATTGTTCCCCTGGGTGGTATCGGATTTTTCATTATTGGATGCTATTGAAGCGGGGATTGTTAAGGTGCCGCGCGTGCCGATTGAAGACGATGCAATGATGGGCGATTACCCGATTTATCGCCATCTTTGGCCTTATATCAGTGATGAGTTGCCCAAAAAGGGGCGGAAAACAGATGCGCTCGTTGGCGAGCCTAAAGTGCCAGGGAAGCTGGAAGGCGCGTTGCAAAGTCTCTACCAGAATTATCAGAAATATCACCAGCAATGGGAAGAGAACGCCCCCGCTGACTCGCCCCCGCCCGTTTTTATTGTGGTGGCGAATAATACAAATGTCTCGAAGATGCTCTATGACTATATCGCTGGTTGGGAAAAGACCTTGCCCGATGGCAGTACAGTTTTGGTGCCGGGCAAGTTGCCGCTATTCTCGAATGTAATTGAAGATGGCGTGCAGAGTAGATGGGAAGCACGCCCAACAACGATTTTGATTGATAGCAATCAATTGGAATCGGGCGAGGCGATGAGCCGCGACTTCAAGAAAATTGCTTCACGAGAAATCGATGAGTTCAAGCGTGAATATAAACTCCGTTTTCCCGGCAAGGATACAGATTCGCTCACAGACGAAGACTTGCTGCGCGAGGTGATGAACACAGTCGGGAAGCCAGGCAAGTTGGGAGAGCCTGTCAAATGCGTGGTTTCCGTTTCGATGTTGACCGAAGGCTGGGATGCGAATACCGTCACCCATATTTTAGGTGTGCGTGCCTTCGGGACGCAGCTGCTCTGCGAGCAGGTGGTGGGGCGTGGTTTACGGCGTATCAGTTATGAAACGGAGATGCGTCAGTTGGAGGTGGATGGCAAGCTAATTGACCTAGAAGCTTTTCCAGTTGAGTATGCGGAAGTTTATGGAGTCCCGTTTTCGTTCATTCCCACAAGAGAAGCTCCCAAGCCGGGTACACCGCCCAAGCGTCCAACAAGGGTGCGGGCATTGGAAGATCGTCTGCGTTGCGAGATTACTTTTCCGCGCGTGGCAGGCTATCGTTATGACCTGCCCAGCGACCGTCTCACGGCAAATTTCACCGCTGATTCTTTGCTGGCAATCTCGACACAAGATTTACCAACGAGGGTGGAGAACGCGCCGATTATCGGGGAATCGAGCTTTCATACGCTCTACGATTTAAAAATCCATCGTGAGCAAGAAGTGGATTTCAAGTTGGCGATTCGTTTATTAGAGCGATATTTCAGAGACGATGATGGGAATTTGAAACCCTGGCTTTTCCCGCAACTTTTACGTATCTCGCAGGATTGGCGACGAGAGTGTTTGACGCTGAAAGATAATATGTTCCCGCAGGTGCTTTTGCTGGTGCAATTGGCAGACCGTGCCGCGGAGAAGATTTATCAGGCGATCATGAAATCGGAAGAAGGGCAACGCGTGATCAAGCCGATTTACCGAGATTACGACCGTGAGGGCAGCACCCGTTACGTGGATTTCGATACCGCCCGTCCCGTCTATGTGACCGACCCCGCCAAATGCCATATTTCGCACGTTGTTGCGGATACGGATTCGTGGGAACAGAAAATGGCACAGGCTTTAGAAGAAATGGACGAAGTCGTGCGCTATGTGAAGAACCATAATCTGGGATTCACTATTCCTTATACAATTGATGGGCGCGAGAAACAGTACACCCCCGATTTTATTGCTCATATTGACGATGGGCATGGACAAGATGACTTACTGCAATTGCTTGTCGAAGTTTCCGGCGAGGCTCGTTTTGATAAAGCTGTAAAAGTGACGACTGCCCGCAATTTGTGGGTTCCTGCACTCAATAACGATGGGCAATATGGTCGCTGGGATTTCATTGAGATTAGCGACCCCTGGGACGCGAAGAATACCATCCGCGCGATGTTGAATGGGATGGAAAATGCCAATTTACCTTTGTTGCGAAAGTAGATTAATTGTAAAATAGATCAATCTGATGAAAACTGAGAATAAAACCACCACGCTCAAACCAGAAATTCTTGCCTCTTTGACTCCCTTTTTCCAAGAGTATGATTTGACTCGTTTTGATTTGCAGCACTCAGCCTCTACAATTATTGAGCGTGTTTTGCAATATGGTTCAAGAGTTGAAGTGCGCTGGTTGTTTCAAGTTTATCCACAAAAACAAATAGCGGATTGGGTACGTCAATGGGGAGAATACGCATTGCCTGAGCCGCACCTAAGTTTTTGGGAGTTGGTGCTGGGCTTACCGGAGAAAACCTAATGAAGGAAACTCTCTTTTGGGAAACTGTTTCGCCTGAGATGCGTGATGTGATGCAAACCTTTGGCAAAACGGAGATAGGTTCTCGCTTTTATCTGGCGGGAGGCACTGCGCTGGCTTTACAGCTTGGGCATCGCCGTTCGCTCGACTTGGATTTTTTCGCTCCAGACGAGGATATCCCTGCTATTCGTCAGCCTTTGCAGCACGCCTTGGCTTCTTTCAATCCCGTTTTAGCGGATACGGCTTGGGGGAACTTGGTTTTTCTCGCCAGCGGTGTGCCAGTGGGATTCTATGGGTACGGATTTCCAGCCGTTGCGCCCTTTTTGTTTGCTGATAATATCCGTTTGGCAAGCATGGCGGATATTGGCTTGATGAAACTGGATGCGCTCTTGGCGCGTGCTAGCCGTAAAGATTTTTATGACCTTTACGCTATCTGCCAAAAGATACCGCTGCGCCAATTGCTTGATTTGGCTCCCCAAAAATATGCCGCCACGCGAGATTTTGAAGCGCAAACGGTCAAACGACTGGTCTTTTTTGAACGCGCAGAGCAAGAAGAAACGCCTCTTTTACTTCAAGAGGTATCTTGGGAAACTGTGAAAACATTTTTCCGACAACAAGCTCTTGAGTTGGGCAGAAGTTGGCTTGAATAACTGATTTGGTATCAAATTTGTAACTACTCAGCCTGATAAAAATGGAACGCGGATTTACGCTGATTTTGCGGATTTTCGCAGATAAAACGAAAAAAGTTTTTATATTATGCCCTTGGGTAGATTCGCGTGAATCTGCTCGATCCGCGAGAATCCGCGTTCTATTGCCTCTAAACTGAGTAGTTACTCAAATTTTACATAATCTCAATAGGAAATATTTATGGCACGCAAAAAGAAACCCACCACCCCCAAACCCATCTCCGCGACTATGCATAATGATAAACGCGCCAATATCCCGACCGAGGAGTTGCGTGATTTTGTCGCCGATGACGAAAAGAACCCGACCATGATGCGTTACCCCCGTGACCCCTCACTTGACCCGCAGTTGGTGTGGCAGGGAAAAGATGAGCAGGACGGCGAAGACCTAGTAGTGCCAGCCGTGCCGATTTATATTCAGGAGAAGATTCATCCGCAGGTGATTGTTGAGGATGTGCGCGCCCAATCAAAGAAGGACGAGCCGCAGCAATTTGACATGTTCTCCGATTTCAACGGGATTGAATTTGAAGACCTGATCGAGTTCTACGAGCATCAGCAAAATTGGACAAACCGCCTGATTTTGGGCGACTCGCTCCAAGTGATGACTTCATTGGCAGAAAAGGAAGGGCTAAAGGGGCAGGTGCAGATGATTTACCTTGACCCGCCCTACGGGATTAAATTTGGCTCCAATTGGCAGGTCAGTACGCGTAAACGTAATGTAAAAGACGGTAAAGCCGAAGATGTAGTTCGTCAGCCTGAACAGGTAAAGGCTTTTCGGGATACTTGGGAATTAGGGATTCATTCTTATTTGAGCTACCTGCGTGACAGACTTGTAACTGCTCGAGAATTATTAACAGAGAGCGGCAGTATTTTTATTCAAATTGGGGATGAGAATATTCACCTAGTGCGTTGCCTATTAGATGAGGTATTTGGAAGCGATAATTTTTTTGCACAAATAAATTTTAAAAGCATGAGTGCTTTAGGTCAAAAAGGACTTGCTAGTACATATGATTACATAATTTGGTATGCGAAAAACAAAGAATCTATAAAGTTCC
>QMOK01000035.1 GCA_003648195.1 Chloroflexota bacterium
CTTAGCGGAGCTAAGATTAGTGAACGAAGAGTCTCCCTCTCGTAAACATAGGAGATTCTTCGGGAAAAACGCCCTCAGAATAACACGTCATTGAACATTTGCGGGAGGGGAGTGAATAATTACCTTATTTTTGTCGTTGAATTATCACGAAAATTTTCGTGATAGTTTTTTAAGATACGCTTGCGCATCACGGTATTTTTCAAAACATCGTTCTTTTTCTCTAAATGCAGAAGTATGCGCGTAGCGCCGTCCGTTTATTAAACTATAACCTAATTTTTTATGCAACAGCTCATGATACATCACAAAATCAAGAACCAAAGCGGGGGTATTAGGTTGGTCTAAACTTCGGCTAACCAACAAAGTATCTGTAGAATACTGATAATGCCCAAATTTGCGGTAAGTGCGCCGCTCATTCCACGTAAGGTGAGGCTGAGCAATTTCGTTATTAAAATACACTTGATTGACGCGTTTGAAAACATCTTCTAAATTATGCTGCTCGCCTTGAGCATTTGCTCCCTGAGCAATGCCTATATACTCTATTTCCTGCTGAACAGCAAACAACTCTTCGCTATCAGCAAATTCTTTAATGCTGGCACTCGCCGCGGGCTTATTCTTGTCATAGACAATATTAATAAGAGCTTCCAACGTTTCTTGCGGAGCGGCTATAAAAGCCTCATGCGCTGTGACCTCCAAAAGAGAACCTTTTTCTTGAATTTTATACAAAGCGCCGATATGATAAAGAAAAATTTTCACCGTAAAATTTTTCTTTGGATGTGCAACAGAAATATTGGCATTAAGTTGGTAAAGGCGGTTCAATACCCGCACATGTTGCAGTATATTCTCTTCTGCGTTCAAAAATTTAAGCCATTGATAAGATCGCCGTGAGCGAACCGATAAATTGGCAGCTGAACCACCTTTCTTCTCAAAAATTACCTCAACCGTTTGCACATGACGCTGTATTTCTTTTCGAATTTGTGCCAAGCGAGGATGCTGAACGAGTGACTCCAAATCCTCTGGCGCAATCTCATTCGCCAAAACATCAACTTGCGCCTGAATAATAGTGCTTACTTTGATAAGGTTGCGCATATAAATTTTTTGCGAGTTAGACATAGCGTGTATTATCGCTTGCGGTATCCAAAACGTCAAGCAAAGTACCAAAACCTAAGAACAGGTGATGTATCTCTAAACAAACCAATTTTAAGTTTTAAATCTGCGTTTATCCGCTGCATCTGCGATGCCGTAGTCCCATCTGCGTTCTATTTTTCTACTTTTGCCAAAGTGTTCGGTAGCTAGAAAAAAAACGTAACTACTCAGGCATGTCATTGCGAAACGGTATTTTCCCGCTGAAGCAATCTCCTAGAGCGTATGAGAGACTGCTTCGGGGTAAAAAATGCCCCTCGCAGTGACAACATTTCAAGAGTGGGCTGAGTAATTACGAAAAAACTACAACAACTTTTTAGCGCACACCTGCCATTAATCACTTTGACAATCACGCCATCTTGGCTTAAAATTGTTGAGTCTGCAAATTAAGACTATACTATAAACAGGTTTCACTCAGAACCTGAAAACAGTAACACTTTGTATTGCCGCCCACACTTTAATTAGGAAGGATTTACTCTATGAAAGAATACCCAACCAAATCTATTCGCAATATTGCTTTAGCTTCACATAGTAGTTCAGGAAAAACAACATTAACCGAAGCCATGCTCTATTTCACCGGCGCCATCACCCGCATGGGAGAAATCAAGACAGGCACCACAGTGTCAGACTACCAGGAAGAAGAAAAACGCCGGGGAATTTCAATCTCTACTGCGATAATTCCGGTAGAATACAAAAAACATAAGATTAACTTCTTAGACACACCGGGCTACACCGACTTTGTAGGCGAAGTCATTTCGGCTATGAGTGTGGCAGATGGAGTAATAATCCCCGTTGAATCTGTCGCCGGTGCCGAAGTAGGAACCGAGTTAGCTTGGACCTACGCAGATACATTCAATCTTCCCCGTTTTGTATTAATCAACCTGCTAGACCGCGATAACGCCAATTTCGAAAAAGCCTTGGCGTCAACTCAAGAAATAACAGATACTCGCCTGCTTCCTCTTCAAATCCCCTGGGGCCAAGGTGGAGATATAAAAGGCGTTATCGATCTTTTGACAATGAAAGCCTACCAAGGCGCAAAAAATCAACTCGTTGACATTCCAGATGAGTTAGCTGAAGAGGCAGAAATGGCTCGTATGGAAATGGTAGAAATGGCCGCCGAAGGCGATGATGAACTCTTGATGAAATATCTGGAAAATGAAACTCTTACTTCAGATGAAATCTACCAAGGATTAAAGAAAGGCGTGCAAGAATGTTCATTTGCTCCTGTCTTCGCAAGTGCTGGAATTTCTCAAATTGGATTAACCCCACTCTTAGACGCGATTGTCAAACTAATGCCCTCACCTTCTGACAGACCAGCCAAAGTAGCTAAAGGCGCCCAAGGCGAAGAGGAACTCACCGCATCAGACGCTGGTCCCCTGGCTGCATACGCTTGGAAAACAACAGCTGACCCATACGTTGGTAAAATCACCTCTCTCCGCCTCTACTCTGGAACTCTAAAGCCAGACAGCCGAATTTGGAACCACAGCATAGACGAAGAAGAACGGTTCGGAAGTATTGTTGTCTTACGAGGAGATGAGCAATTGAACGTTCAAAGCGTCCACGCTGGCGATATCGTTGCCATTCCAAAATTAAACGCCACCTCTACAAGCCATACATTGGGAGAAAGAGAACATTCCCTAATACTGCCAATACCTGAATATCCCAACGCGTTATACCAAGTAGCCATCACCCCCGCCACTCAGGCCGATTCCGCGAAGCTTAGTCCTTCTTTAACACGACTTTGCGAAGAAGACATGACCCTTTCTTGGAAACACGACCCCACTACGAAAGAAACTATCCTCCAAGGCATGGGCGGACAACATATTGATGTCGCTATCCGAAAAGCCCAAAGCCTCTTCCAAACTACTTTAGAAACCAAAATTCCCAGAGTTCCTTTTCAAGAGACCATTACTAAATCTGGCTCTGCTCAATATCGCCACAAGAAACAATCTGGTGGCGCCGGGCAATTTGGTGAAGTCTATATGCGCGTAGACCCTTTGCCCGACAAAGACTTTGAATTTGTGAATGAGATTTTCGGAGGAGCTATTTCCAAAGGCTATATGCCCGCCATTGAAAAGGGCGTAAAAAGAGTTATTGAAGAAGGCGTTCTAGCCGGATACCCCATCGTGAACGTTCTCGCAGCTGTCACAGACGGCAAAGAACATCCCGTAGATTCGAAATCAGTAGCCTTTGAAATCGCAGGACGCGAAGCGTTCAGACTAGCCATCAAAAACGCCTCTCCAGTTATGCTGGAACCGATCATGAAAGTCAAAGTGACTGTACCAGAAGCTAGCATGGGCGATATTCTAGGCGACCTGAACACACGCCGCGCCCGTGTTCAAGGCATGGACACCAACAAGGGACGCTCCGTGGTCACCGCTAACGTACCTCTCGCAGAAATGCAACGCTACACAACAGACTTGCGCTCCATGACCGGGGGCAGGGGAATTTTCGAAATGGAATTCGCTAACTATCAACAAATCCCCTCACACCTTGCTCAAGAAATCATTGAAGCAAGCCAAGCGAAAGAAGAATAGAAATGGTGCTCTAACTCACAACAACAAAATCCCTGTCCGTATTAGACAGGGATTTTTTGTTTCCACAAAAAAATCGTGGATAACAATATCCACTTACTTAACAAATATGCCAGCTACTTAGTGTAAGGAGCAACTAACCAAACAGTATAATCATTTCTTAAAATATCTCATCCTTGCCAACAATAGCAAAAAAATCATCCCCACCAATTTACAACAAAGACACAACTCACTGCGAACAAACCATGCCACAACACCATAACTTACGTCGATACGCTTTATTGCTCCAAATAATCTTAGTAACACAATTTGCGTTAGCATTCTTAAGAGTTTTTGCCACCAGCGGCATGTGGGGGTTTCAACGTTTTTACATTTTCAACTTGCGCTATATTCCCGCTGGTGTGTTTGCCCTAATTATACTCACGGCATTAAGCCCTTGGCTGCTTCTGAAACGCATCCACTCTTCGCGTATCAGCCATTGGTGGGCGCTTGTAGGCATAGGGTTAGGAATACTCAGAATTGCTGAACAACTTACCCACAACGCTATTGGGGATTATTTCCTTGCCAACGGCGGCATCATCCTCTTCATTCTTTATTTTTCAATTATTTACCAAACAGCTCGTTCGCAAAAATGGGTATGCGGCAACATGGTTACTACTGGAATAGCAATAGCCATAATGCTAGATACAGCCTTACGAGGCGCCTTATGGACACTTGATTTAAGCTGGCAGCCGGGACTATGGCCTATAATTGTAGTCACCATCCTGTCCGTAACCTTAGCAGCGTTGAGTTTTGTCATCAAACCCAAAAACGGTCAAACTCTCACCTCGCCTAAACGCCCCCTAGCTTGGAGCATCATTCTAATTGGGTTTTATTTCTTTTTCGCCCAACATCTTTTTGGCGATATTTCGCGCATCTCGCAAAATACAGGCTGGAAACCAGAAACAAGTTTATTTTTCCTATTAGCAGGTAATCTATTGGGCGTTCTAGGAACTTACTGGAGAGTAACGTACAAAAAGAAATCGCTTCGTCTCTTGCCTTGGTTATTTTTCTTGGGAGCTATCGCCGTAACCCTAGGCGCACGGGGGTGGCAATACGTCATTGCTTTATATCTTGTTGAAATCACAAACAACATCATGATAACAATTGTATTAAGTACAGTATTTTCGGCTCCCGGCGACAAAAACATACTGCGAACCAAGAAAATTTATCTCCTTAACTTCGTTACTTACATTTTATTATTAATAACCTTTTACACAACAGGGATGTCCGATATGGTCTTTATCATCATCGGCATCATCGTAGCAGAAATCTTTTGGAAAACAATTTCCGTGAATGCATCCTTGCCCGTTCTCACCCCATCGCATCACAAGGCGTGGATTGGGGTATTTATCGTTCTGCTACTCCCGCTGGTATTTATTCCTCTAAACGTAAAACGCAATCAACTGGCTATTGACCCCCTCATCATCCCTCCCAATGGCAGTATCAATGTAATGCATTGGAACATCCACCAAGGCATTGACGCCTATGGTAAATTATCGCTTCCTCAACAAGCGGCTTTCATCCGTGAAAATGACGTGGACATTGTATCCTTGAACGAAGTCAACCGAGGCACTCTTTGGAGCGGCGGCACAGACGCGCTGCTATGGTTATCCCACGAATTGGGGATGTACGCCGCCTACGGCCCCGCAATAGGGCACATGAGCGGAAATGCTTTCTTAAGTAGAATACCCTTCGAAAAAATTGAGACCAAATTATATTCCGCGCAAACAACTATCTTCCCCAGTGGATGTATTACTGTTGATGTTTCACTAGGCAGCCAAGTTCTACATCTTACTTCCACTCACGTCTTATGGAGTAACATAGATTTAGCTAAAAAAGATTTCGAGAACCGCAACACAGGCAACCTGCCAGAACGTGTAAAGCTTTTCCATGACCTTGTTTCTGCTTGCGTCAACGTTTCAGAGCCATACCTCCTCTTGGGAGATATGAACGCCAAACCAGAAACAGCCGCCATTCAAGTTTTACGCACAGCCGGTTTAACAGATGCCGCCGAAGCCAATCTAGCAGGTGATACATTTACTTGGCCCAATCCCTTGCAACGTATCGATTACGTGTTTGGATCTCAAGAAATCAATTTTGAATCTTATCAAGTTACCCCTGGAACAATATCAGACCATTTTCCAATCGGCGTTTCTTTAAGCCTGCAAGATAAACTTACCAATAAAGAAAACTCAAACCTAACCAACTTCCCTTAGAAACACAACTCACTGTTAACAAACCATGCCTCAATACCGTAACTTACGTCGATACGCTTTATTACTCCAAATAATCTTAGTAACACAGTTTGCGTTAGCATTCTTAAGAGTTTTTGCCACCAGCGGCGTGTGGGGAATTGAGCGTTTTTATATTTTCGATTTTCGCTATCTTCCCGCTGGTATGGTCGTCTTAATTATCCTAACCGTTCTAAGTCCCTGGTTACTTCTAAAACGCATCCACTCTTTACATCTCGTCAGTTGGTGGACGTATGTTAGCACTGGACTGGGAATTTTCAGAGTTGCTGAACAACTTACCCACAACGCTATTGGGGATTATTTCTTTGCCAGCGGCGGCATCATCCTCTTCATTGTCTATTTTTCAATTATTTACCAAGCAGCTCGTTCACGAGGATGGATACGCGGCAATATGATTGCTACCGGAATAGCAATCGCCGTGATGCTAGATACCGCCTTACGAGGCGCCCTATGGACACTAGATTTAAGCTGGCAGCCAGGACTGTGGCCCATAATTGTAGTCACCATCCTATCCGCAACCTTAGCAGCGTTGAGTTTTGTCATCAAACCCAAAAACGGTCAAGCAATCACCTCTCCAAAATTCCCTCTAGCCTGGGGACTTCTCTTGGTTGGTTTCTACTTCTTCTTCATCCAACACCTTTTTGGTGGCATTTCACGCATCTTGCAAAACACAGGATACCCACTAGAAATAAGTTTGTTCCTCTTATTAGCAGGCAATTATTTAGGCGTTTTAGGAACACGTTGGGCATCTATGCGCAACAAAAAGAAACTGCTTCACCTCCTACCAGGGTTTTTCCTTTTAGGAACCATTTTTCTAACCCTAGGCGTGTCAGGATGGCAATACATCGCCGTCTTATACCTCATTGAAATCACAAATGGCGTCATGATAGCAATTGTGCTAGATGTTATATTTTCAGCACCCGGTGACAAAAATATACTACGCACCAGAAAAGTTTATCTGGTCAGTTTCATTACTTACATTCTCTCAGTGATGATATTCTACGCAACAGGAATGCTCAACCTAATTTTCATCCCTATAGGCGTAATTGTCGCGGCAATTTTTTGGGAGACAATCTCAGCAAACACATCCCTGCGAATTATCACCCCGCTGCGTCACAAGGCGTGGATCAGCATATTTATCGTTCTGCTACTCCCCCTGGCACTAGCCCCTCTAAGCGTAAAACATAACCAAACCACGATCGATCCCATCACTCGCGCCAACAGCACTATCACCGTGATGCAATTGAACATGCACCAAGGCATTGATTCGTACGGACATCTATCGCTTCCACAACAAGCGGCTTTCATCCGCGAAAATGACGTGGACATTGTATCCTTGAACGAAGTCAGTCGCGGTTCTCTCTGGAGCGGCAGCACAGACACACTGCTGTGGTTATCCCACGAACTGGGAATGTACGCCGCTTACGGCCCCACAATGGGACACATGAGTGGGAACGCATTCTTAAGTAAATTGCCTTTCGAGGAAGTCCATACGCAATTATATTCTCAAAAAGACAGTATCTTCCCCAGCGGATGTGTGACCATTGACATTTCATTAAACGGTCAAATCGTGCAACTCGTTTCTACACATGTTGTATGGAGCAAAATTGACGCGGCCAGGACGAATCTTCTTGAACGCAATACAGGCAGTCTCCCAGAACGTGTGAACTTGTTCCAGTCCCTTGTTAATACTTGCGTCAACACCTCAAAACCATCCCTTATCATGGGAGATATGAATGTCAAACCCAACTCGGAGGCCATTCAGGTTTTGCAAGCGGCTGGATTGACAGACGCCGCCGAAACCAGCCCGAACGCAGATACCTTTACCTGGCATACCACCCTCCCCTTGCGGCGCATTGATTACATATTCGGCTCTCCAGAAATATTTTTTGAATCTTACCAAGTTGCCCCCACGGTATTATCAGACCACTTTCCAATTATCACTTCTTTACATTTGCAAGGCAAGCTTACAAACGCAAAGTGATTACCTAACATGATAAACAAAAGAACCCCTAAAGGTTTCACGCCTTTAAGGGTTCTTTGTGTTAAACGCTAAACGAAACAGGGAGTTAAGAAACCAGTTTCAAACGCTTGAAGACTAGCGGCGCGCCCAAGAAAATCCACAACCCTACCAACATGTAACGAATAAAACGCAATCCCAAAGCCAGCGCCGAATTCCCCTCCATAAAAAGAGCATCCAGCCCAGCGTAAATCACAATCATCCCTACAAAGCCAACCACATAACGCAACGCCCGTTGAAACCAAGGCCCCGACACATCCAAAGGGTCATTGAAACGCGCAAATATGGCTATGCCTGCGCCTACGCCAAAAAACATCCCCATAGAGGTGAAGAAGCCCTGCATGGTAAGGGGATCTATTCCCGAACCGGCGTTTTGCCGCCAAATTTCAGGAATTTGCCATGACCCCAAGCTAGCTTTAGCAAGAGCACCGGCAATGATAATAAAAACAGCAGCGCCAAAAAAGCCCCCTATCTGAATGGCTAAAGATTGCTTTTTAAACCAAGTTACAAGAGGTTTCTCCGCTTTTAAGAATATCCATACCATAAAAGCGCCCAATGCCCATCCAGCTAGCACATCAATTGGGAAGTGAACGCCCAGGTAAATGCGGGAGATACCAATGAGAAAAGCCACCCCTATAGCAGTAATCCATGCCCAACGCCGTCCGATAAACGCAGCCGCAAGTCCCCAAAGAGCAGCCGCGTTTTGGGAATGTCCCGAAGGAAAGCCAAAAGCTGACCCCGTACTGATAGCACGCACTTCCGCAGAGTACCAATAAGGCCGCGGGCTGTGAAAGAGAATCTTAAGCGTATTATAAAAACCATCGCTAAGTAAAAGCATAAAACCCAAACGAATGCCAAGGCCAGTATCTACGCACCAGTAACAAAAAGGGATAATGAGTAAATAAAAATTTTCATTGCCCAAAGAAGTAATAAATGCCATCGGCCCATTCAGCCAAGAACCAAGATTCTGAATAAAAAGAATAATGGGGATATTAATATCTAAAATATTCACCTTAACCTCCTTTCAGTTGACGTACTTCTAAAGTGTGTTGCACCTAACTACAAATTCATGCGCCGCTTGAAAAACGCGCTCTTTTTCCAAATCCCGTGTCATAACATGCCCGCTATTCTCAATCCAAAACATCTCTTTCTTCGCGCTGCCAACCTGAGCATAAATTTTGGGCATGTTTTCGGGAGAAACACCGCCATCCTTTCGCGAATGCATCAACAAAACCGGCTTTGTAAGCTTGGGAAGAGCAACACGCATTTCGCCCAGCAACTTCTTTAACTCTAGAAGCGCTCGGGTGGGGTAGTTAGGATAAGAAACGTGCCCCGCCGCCGCATGAGGGTCTTGCCAATCGGATTCTCCTTTAGGCGCGGCATGACGAAACTTACACAGCAACTTAAGATATTTTAAGCGCGGGTCGGCAGGTAAATCATAAGGCGTAGACATAGCCACCGTACCCGCAACCGGAAACCGTGCCGAAGTGTAAAGGGAAAGCGCCCCACCCATAGAAAGTCCCATGACAAAAACTTGGTCAGTCACACCTTTGAGCAAATGCCATCCATCCTCCACCGAGGCAGCCCAGTCCTGCCAGCGGGCACGCATCATATCCTCGGGGCAAGTAGCGTGCCCAAACAGGCGCGGAGCCAGCACAGTATACCCTTGCTCAGCCAAATATTCGCCCAGCAAAGACACTCCCGTTGGGGAGCCTGTAAAACCATGAATCAGCAAGCATCCCGTTGAACCACCTGGAAAATAAAAAGGTTCTGCGGTAGGAATAATTTTCATAAATCGCCTACTTTTATTAATTCGCGTGGTAAATCTGTTAAACTTTCACAACCTTGGGGCGTAATCACCATATCGTCTTCAATTCGCACCCCACCCACTTGGGGGATGTAAATGCCCGGCTCAATGGTAAACGTCATCCCAACCTCAAGGATTAACTTATTACCGGCGGAGATATAAGGTTCCTCGTGGCCTTCGCGCCCCAACCCGTGGCCGGTGCGGTGGGTGAAAAACTCTCCGTACCCAGCTTGGGAGATAACTTCCCGCACGGCGTGATCCACATCCCCGGCGGAGACACCAGGTTTGGCGATGATTCTTCCTGCGGCGTTGGCTTGTGCTACAACCCCAGCGATTTGCTTCATTTGCGCGCTCACCTCACCAATAGCAAAGGTGCGGGTAATATCCGAAAAATACTCGTCTACACTGGCACCCCAATCTACTAGCAACAGGTCGCCCTCAGAGAGTTTCCGGTCTGTGGGCGTGGCGTGGGGGTTGGCGCTATTAGGCCCAGAGGCCACAATTGGAGAAAATGGCAATTCAGGGTCAGAGCCGCCCCGCAGCAATTGAGAAGTCAGCTCGGCGGCAAACTGACGCTCTGTCATCCCAATTTTCATACCAGCCAAAGTGTTCTGGAGCGCTAACTGAGCGCACTGAGCCGCATTCTGCATGGACGCGATTTCTTGGGCATTTTTCCTCATGCGCAGCTCTGCCACCGCTTCCTCGGCGGGGATGAACTCGGCCTGGGGAGCAGCACCTTGCAAGAAGCGGAGTTCTAGCACTCGCATACGGCGAGCAATCACGCCAATTTTTTTGGCATCCAATCCTCCAGCCTTTACCGCCTGCTGAAAGGCTTTCGGCCAACTTTCTCTATCTTCAGAGTAAGGAAACGCCTGAAAATCGAAAGGCAACTCGGCCAGTTTAGCTTGCTCCAGCTCGGGGAGTACGAAGAGCGGTTTTCCATCCCGAGGGAAAAACCCCACCACTGGACGTTCCATCAAATGAAAATGCAATCCGGTGAGATGGGTAAGGTTGGGGCCAGCGTTGAGCGCAAGGGCATCAAGTTGGTTCTCGGCAAGAATTTTGATTAGTTTGTAGTGCTTCTGAGCAAAATGGTTAGAATGCATAATATCTCCACTGATAAGTTTTTTGACCATCGGACGAATTTGAGGCTATTTTGCGAAATTCACCCGCGTGGATTGAATCGGCTTCGTGGGCAGCTTCGATTTTCAATTAATTGCCCTCACTTTTTGAGCCGACAAGTTTTTGTATTATAAATGATTCTACAGATTTAGGGGATTAAAAATTGAAGCAATTTTCATTATCTTATGTTAAACTTAATAGCGTACCGCAAAACACCACACTCCTGCTATAATCATAACATCGCCGCGCACCATCCCAACAAGAACAATATAATCCCTTATCGTTTTCTGCCAGCTATTCAAATCTTGTTTTTTCTCCATCTCCTATTTACTTACGCAAAACCGAATAACAGGAAGCCTTAAATGAAAGACAAAGCCTCAGAGCCGTTTACCCAAGAGCTAGATGAGATGCGCCAGCGAATAACTGCGCTAGAAACGGTAAACGCTATTTACAAACAGTCGAAACAACTGTTGCAAACCTTAAACCAAGCATCTGTCGCTATGATACAAGCCCTCACGCCAGAGGAAATATTCACCGCTGTCTCGGAAGAGCTAACAAGGATTAATCTTACTTGCGTAGTTCTTCTTACTGATGAAAAGCAAGAGAGTTTATCCCCGAAATACTTTAATTACCCAACGAAAATCATTAGAACTGCCGAGAAATTAACAGGGCTTAGAATAGAGGCTTTTTCTACTCTTATTGAAGCAACAGACGCATTCAAGCAGGTTGTCTGGGACAAGAAGACTATCTTCATAGAAGACTCCAAAGACACTTTGCAAAACATATTACTCAAACCATCCTGGCAATTTGTTAACGAAGTAGTGAAGTTATTAAATATTCCTAAAGCAATTAATGCTCCCCTGCTCATAGAGGATGAAGTTTTCGGTATATTCTCTGTGCAGGGAGCTAATCTAAGCGAGGCAGATGTGCCAACCATCACCACATTTGCCCATCAGATGGCAGCCGCCTGGCACAAGTCTCAGTTATTTGAGCAAATTAACCAAGACATAGCCAAACGCAAAAAGACCGAAGAGACGTTGCATCAGAGACACACGCAATTACAAACAGCGGCAGAAGTAAGTCACGCAGCATCTTCTATTTTGGTCATAGACAAGTTGATCAATCAATCTGTGACTCTAATTTGCGAGCGTTTCAATCTTTATTATGTGGGATTATTCTTGATTGATAAAAAGCAAAAATACGCTGTCTTGCGTGCCGGAACGGGGGAATCAGGCTCCAAGATGATCGCGCAGGAGCACAGACTCAGGGTGGGCGGAACATCTATGATTGGGCAGTGTGTAGCACAATCGGAAGCGCGTATTGCCTTGGATGTGGGGGAAGAGGCTGTTCGTTTCGATAACCCTTTATTACCTCTCACACGCTCAGAGCTAGCCTTGCCCATGCGTTCACGAGGGCAGACCATTGGCGCCTTAACGGTGCAAAGCACAGAGATGGCCGCTTTTGACACAACGCACATTTCTGTTATGCAAACCATGGCTGACCAAATAGCTATTGCGATTGACAATGCTAACCTATACGCAGAGGTTCAGCAAGAATTGGCCGAACGGGAATTGGCAGAAGAGAAATTACGCAAAAGCGAAGAAAATCTTCGGATCACGCTTAACTCTATTGGTGACGCGGTGATAGCTACAGACACGAAGGGGCGCGTCGTGCGCATGAACCCAGCCGCCGAGCAACTCACCGGTTGGACATTTGACGAAGCACAGGGGAAGCCGCTTATTGACGTGTTCCACATCATCAACGCTAAAACCCGCAAACTCGCGGAAAATCCAGCCGCAAAGGTAATGAAGACCGGGGAAATAGTGACCTTGGCCAATCACACCACGCTCATAGCTAAAGATGGCACTGAGCATCAAATTGCCGATAGCGGCGCACCCATCCAAGACGCGGATGATAATACTAGTGGCGTGGTGCTGGTATTCAGGGATGTATCTGCTGAATACCAAATGAGAGAGGCTTTAAGAGAGAGCGAGGAACGTTTTCGCAGTATCTACGAAAATGCCACCGTGGGAATATACCGCACCACCCCAGAAGGGAAAATCTTAATGGCTAACCCAGCCTTAGTAAAAATGATTGGTTATTCCTCGTTTGAAGAACTTAAAAAGCGTAATCTTGATGAACAATGGTACGATCCCAATTACCCTCGCGAGGAATTCAAAAGGTTAATAGAAAAAGAAGGCAAGTTGATTGGGTTCTCTTCTATCTGGAAAAAAAGTGATGGGACAAACATTATTGTAAGTGAGAGCGCAAAGGCATTAAAAGATGCGGACGGTAATATTTTATATTACGAGGGAATAGCAGTAGATATTACTAAGCAAAAACATGCCGAAAGAGAACTTGCGCGAGCCAAAAACTATATTGACAATATCATCAATTCTATGCCTTCGGTGCTAATAGGCGTGGATGCCGAAGGTAATGTCACGCAGTGGAACCACCAGGCAGAACAAGTAACCGGCCTTAAAATAAAAGACGCGCTAGGCCAAAAATTAGGTGAAGTATTTCCTCGCTTATCCCTTGAAATGGAACACATTAAAACCACCATGCGAAAGAGGGAAGTTCAGGAAAATGCTAAAATTCCCCATCGGATGGCTGGCGAAACCCGCTACGAGGATGTGACTATTTATCCTTTGCTCACCAATGGTGTAGAGGGAGTGGTAATTCGCATAGATGATGTCACTGAACAAGTACGTTTGGAAGAGATGATGATTCAGTCAGAGAAAATGCTTTCTATTGGCGGGTTGGCAGCTGGGATGGCGCATGAGATTAACAACCCTTTGGCTGGCATGATGCAAAACGCTGAGGTATTGCGAAACCGCCTCACCGGCGACATTCCCGCTAACCATCGGGCAGCCGAGGCCGTGGGCACAGATATAGCCACCATCCGCGCTTACCTAGAGGCCCGGAAACTGGGTGTAATGCTAGACAATATCCGCCTGTCTGGCAGCAGGGCGGCTAAAATCGTCCAGAATATGCTTAGTTTTGCCCGCAAGAGCGAGTCTAAATTTGCGCCTCACGCGCTTGATGATTTGCTTGACCGAACGGTAGAACTGGCCCATACCGACTATAATTTGAAGAAGAATTACGATTTTCAGCAAATCCGCATTGTGCGAGAATACGAAGAAGATTTGCCTAAGGTTCCATGCGAAGAGACAAAAATACAACAGGTCTTTTTGAATATTATCAAGAACGGGGCCGAGGAAATGGTAAAGGGAACCCACGGTAACGCGCCTCCTCAATTCACTCTCCGCACTTATAAAGAAGAGACTATGGCTTGTGTAGAGATCATTGACAATGGCCCTGGTATGTCCGAAGCAGTGCGCAAACGTGTCTTTGAACCATTTTTCACTACTAAGCCAGTAGACCAAGGTACAGGCTTGGGGTTATCGGTATCTTACTTCATCATTGTTGAACATCATGGCGGTGAAATGAGCGTTGAATCCAGCTTAAAACGAGGAACTAAATTTATCATCAAATTACCTTTCGCTATTAGAGAGCAAATATGAAAACGATACGAGTGCTAGTTCTTGACGATGACAAAACGGTGCGAGAAAGCCTGACCGCTTACTTGGAAGATATGGGGTACGAGGCGTGGGCAATGGTAGACGCTGAGTCGGCCTTGGCTCATCTGGCGCGGGTTCCGGCAGATGCCGCTATTGTAGATATTAGATTGCCAGGTATGAACGGGGAAGAATTCATCAGGGCAGCTCACGAGCACTGGCCGCAGATGGTCTTCTTGGTTTATACTGGTTCGCCTACGTTCCAATCTCCAACCGATATAAGAGGCTTTAAGCGCGTCTCGAAACAAATATTTGTAAAGCCGCTATCAGATATGAATTTACTGCATCTTGAAATTCAACAAATGGTGAAGAAAAGGTGATTGCTCAAAATGTTAGCGGTGCATTGCATCTGTTTTTGGATGCGTTGCACCACGAGTCTGCCTATCTGATTCCGAGCTGCAACGCACTTTCCAAAGTGCAATGCAGTTCTGCCACCATGATTTTGAACAACTACAAGAAAAGGTAATCAAATGATAAAACAACCAACTATATTAATCATTGATGATGAAAAAACAATTCGAGATAGCTTCGCGATGTATCTTGAAGATTATGGTTATCAAATACGGGTTGCGGAAAATGGCCGTGTAGGGCTAGAGATGTTTGAACAGGAGCATCCCGATCTTGTGCTGGTTGATTTGCGAATGCCAGAGATAGGTGGGATTGAAGTGTTATCGCGAATTAGCAAAGAATTGTCTCCCCACACGCCATTGATTGTGTTCTCTGGCACTGGAAACATTACAGACGCGATAATTGCCCTAAGGTCTGGGGCCTGGGATTACGTGCTTAAACCTGTTGAGGATTTGTCAATTCTGATCTATCGAATAGAAGAATCGCTAGAAAAAGCACGCCTTATCCAGGAAAACCAAAATTTTCAAGAAAATTTACTGCAAATGGTGGCCGAGAAAACCCAGGAACTAACAGAAAGCGAAAAACGTTTCCGAACCATAGCCGAGAATATTCCTGGAGGCACACTAATTGTTGGAACAGACCGCCATATCAGAGATGTCAATGCCGCAACATGTAAACTTACGGGGTACACAAGAGATGAACTTATAGGCCAACCGTGCGACATCATTTGCCCTTCAGAATCTACGCTAAATGGATGTCTAGTATGGAAAAATGAGCAAGATGATTTTCGCGGCATATATACCACTCTAAAAACCAAAGATAAAGGGGAAAGAATAATTATAAAGAATATTTCTAAGATAGAATTTGAGGGAAAAACATGGATATTAGAGAATTTTCAAGATATTACCAAACGAATAGAAATGGAAAAACAACTCCATCGCCAAGAACAATTAGCCGCTGTAGGGCAGCTAGCCAGCGGCATTGCTCATGATTTTCGCAACCTGCTCAGCACTATTATTCTCTACGCTCAACTGAGCCAACGTTTACCCGATCTGCCACAGACGCTAACCGAGAACCTCGAAAACATTGTCAATGAATCCTATAAAGCGACAGACCTAATACAACAAATTCTAGATTTCAGCAGCCGCTCTATAATTAAGCAACAACCACTGGATTTGAGCGCTTTCACCAATGATGTGCTCGACATCCTAAAACGTGTAATTCCAGAAAACATCCATCTTAATCTAAAGACAGGCCCACAGACATATATTGTGAACGCAGATTCGGGACGCATGCAACAAGCGATAACCAATCTGGCTATCAATTCCCGTGACGCCATGCCAGAAGGCGGAGCTTTATCTTTCACATTCTCCAGGATAGAGACCATACCTGAAGAGCTACCGCCAGTGGCAGATATGCCTCCCGGCAAATGGGTCTATCTGACGGTTTCAGACACAGGAATAGGAATGACGGAAGAAGTACAGAAGCACCTCTTTGAGCCTTTTTTCACCACCAAAAACGCAGAGGAAGGGACAGGGCTTGGGTTGGCGCAGGTCTATGGCATTATTAGGTTACACAAAGGGTTCATTCGTGTGGAATCAGAACTAGGCACAGGAACAACATTCCACATCTACCTCCCCCTCTACGAGAAAAAAACAGAAGAAAAGGACGCAAAAGCCAAAGAAACATCTCACACGCCATTACTGGGGCAAGGAGAAACTATCCTCTTGGCAGAGGATAAAGCAACGCTGCGAGAGGCAAGCCAAAGCCTATTAGAATCTCTGGGTTACCAGGTGCTAACAGCAAAGGATGGGGATGAAGCCCTGACTATATGCCAATCTCATCAAGTAGATTTGGTGATCACAGATTTGATAATGCCAAAAATGGGCGGGAAAGAATTAGCAATTGAGCTAATGAAAATATTACCGCAACTCAAGGTTTTGATTATCACTGGTCACGCTTTGCGGGCAGACGATATAAACTCATTCCAAAAAACAAATTTTGCAGGCATTATCCATAAGCCTTTCACCCTAGATAACTTTTCACAAATTGTAGGAGAAGCGTTAGGCAAAGGCAGATAACGATGGAGATGTCATTCTTGCCACAGACACGCGCAGTGAGCGGCGGGTGTTTTTTCCGTGGCGAAGAAACTCCTCCGAGGGGTTGGGTGGTGGTGGTTAGAGAGGCGTTGCCACTCTAAAGGCGGGGCATACAGTACGCAAAACGCCCACATTCTGTTTTCTGACATTTAGCATAACGCCAAACATCTAAGCTCTAGGATAATTTTACCCGAGTAACAATACACAATACCTTAAGGAAGCACAAGTGCATCAAGCCAAAACTAAGAAACAACTTATTGAAGAGTTAAACAAAATGCGCCAGCACGTGGCGGCATTAGAAAATACTATCTCCAGGCAACTGCCCACAAAGCAAGAAACCACCGAGAGAAAACAGATTGAAGAAACACTTATCCGCGAGCGGGAATCTTTTCGCATCATCGCCGAGGCGGCTGTTCATGCCACCGATCTCCCCGACCTCTGCCACCGAGTCTTAGCTGGCCTGATAGAGAACCTAAACCTCGACTTTGGCACATTACGTCTTTATGATAAGGAAGAACAAATTCTCCAAACGACAGCAACGGTAGGTCTCAGTCGAGAAGAAATGCGAGAAAACATTTTTCCTCAATCCCTCAATGATTCAAAGCACACTGCCGCGCTAGTGGCACGCACCAAACAAGCAATATTTGCCCCCGATGTGACTCAACATAAAATACTTAAAACACATAAAGCAAGACTCAACAAGATGAAGATTCGCTCACTAATCTCCTGGCCAATCCTCAATACTCAGCAAGACCTCTTGGGAGTAATACAGCTAATCGCCTACACAACACAAGAGATTCCTAAAGAGCATCGTAGTTTCTTTGAAGTGGTGGCCGGAATGCTCGCCAGAGTTATTGAACGTAGGCAAACTGAAGAAAAACTAAAAGAGAGCCAAGAGAGGCTAAATCTTGCCATCGCGGGAACAAGGGCTGGGCTTTGGGATTGGAATTTACAAACTAGCAAAATGATATACAACGAACGCTGGGCCGAGATTATTGGCTATACGCTTGATGAACTTAAACCAACAAACACCCAATTATTAAAAACTTTTGCCCATCCAGACGATCTAAAGAAATCAGATGAGTTAATAAAAGAGCATATTCAGGGGAAATCGGACTATTACGAATGTACTACCAGATTGAGGCACAAAGACGGCCACTGGGTCTGGGTAAAAGATCGGGGAAAGGTTGTTGAATGGGATGAAGACGGCCAACCGCTGCGGATAACCGGGACACACGTAGACATCACTGAGCAGGTACTTGCAGAGAAAGCACTCCGCCGCGAACACCGCCTCTCCCAAGCCATGACAAAAGCGGCCAGAGCGCTCAACTCTACCCTTGACCTTGAGCAAGTGCTAGACCGTATCTTAGAAGAACTCAATTATGTTGTCCCCCACGATGCCGCTAACTTCATGCTGCTGGATGGTGATTCATTGCGCGTTGTCCGTTGGCACGGTTATGAACCTTCCGCCGAAGAAGACGTATTTTCGAGAACGTTCAAGTATTCCAAATTTTACGGCCTTCAAGAAATAGTGAAAAGCAAAAAGCCAATGCTCATCCCAGACGTCAGAAAATACCCCGGTTGGGTTCAGGTTCATAAATGGTTAAACGCTTATGCTGCCGCGCCTATCATTATTCAAGGCAAAGCAATCGGTTTTCTGAACATAGACAACGCTATTCCCAATTCACTAACCGAAGAACACGCCCAAGCCCTAAGCGTTTTTGCTGACCACGCTGCTATAGC
>QMOK01000036.1 GCA_003648195.1 Chloroflexota bacterium
ACCCCACTAAACTTATTTGACGTTGGAGTTCACGCATCGTGTTTTCTACTTCATACAGATTATCATTAGCGCTAAATCCGCATCGTTTCATTTCTTTTGCTAGAGCTTTTCCCATCGCTTGTACTTTTTTTGTGCTAAAATTCATTTTGAGCCTCCTGTTAGCTAGATTGGTTTTCAGACTTCTATTCTAACAGGAGGTCTCTTTTTTTACATTTTTTCCAACAACCTTTTAGTGCTCCCAAACAGAGGAATACAGATACTAAGACATATTTTTTTCTAAGAAAAGGCTTTCGGAGTTTGCATTTCAAAACAAAGAAAGCGGGTATCTTTTTAAGGAGCAATTTTTTCTGTATCTGTTTAGGTAGGAGCCATTGGATACAAATGCCCCTATATTTATTGTAAGTATATATTGATGGTTAGTCGTGTTGTTTTCCTAGATAATCTTGTAAAATATTTTGTATGCAGGGTTGTCTTAGCCGGCGGAGTGCCTGAGCTTCTATTTGGCGGACACGCTCTCTGGAAACGCCTACTTTTTGGCCTACTTCTTGAAGGGTATGACTTTCACCATTAGGCATTCCATACCTTAGACGGAGTATTTGAACTTCTCTGGGAGGTAATATTTCCATGACTTCTTCTAAGTGTTCTTTAAGAAGATGTTTTGTAACAATTTCATCTGGCAATGGAGTTTTGTCGTCTTCTACGAAGTCACCAAGTACAGTATTGCCATCGTCTGTTGTAGGCATTTCTAAAGATAGTGGGTGATGAGCAATGCGAACCAGGTGTTCTATTTCTTCTGGCGAGGTGTTAAGAGCTTTGGCTAGTTCGTTAGAGGTGGGATTGCGTTCAAGTGATTGTTTGAGTGTATTTCGCGTCCGAAACATCTTGGAAATTTTATCTCCCATGTGAACTGGCACTCGGATAGTGCGCCCTTGGTCGGCGATTGCTCTTGTAATGGCTTGTCGAATCCACCAAGTGGCATAGGTGCTAAATTTGTATCCTCTCAAGTAGTCAAACTTCTTCGCCGCTCGTATTAGTCCGATGTTTCCTTCCTGAATTAGATCTAGGAACGATACTCCGCGTCCTACATATTTTTTCGCTATGCTAATGACCAAGCGCGAGTTAGCTGTGATGAGTTGTTCTAAAGCTGTCCACTCATCTTCAATTATTTTATTTAGCTGTTGGTAGCGGTAAGTATTAGCACTGCCGTGTGCTAATTCTTTGCGCGCCAATCGCCCTCTTTCAATTCGTTTGGAAAGCTCTTTCTCTTCTTCTGCATTTAGGAGTGGAACGCAGGCTGCTTCTTTAAAGTACAAATCAATCAGATCGTTAGTAGCAATATTTTGAGAATCTTTTGAATCGGTTTCTTCTTCGAAGACTTTGTCTTTTTGCGAGCCTTTATTCTTTCCATTACCAGGGAATGTGTTCCCTGGGCGTGAGATATCTTCCTCTGGAAAAACGGAAAACACCTTTTCTAACCCCGCAGCATCTTTTTTGTTATCCGAAAAACAGTCCTGAATGTCATCGGAAGCGATATATCCTTGTGGTGTGCTTGGCGGGATAATCTTTTTGGCGGTGGTTTCTTCTTTGCGAGATTCGATGGAGGCAACTATTTTTCTTGTCATAGTTTTGAAGGGAACTTATGAAAACTGATGAAAAGTTATGAGGTTAGTTATACGTAACAGGGACGGTTAAGATGCGAACCGTCCCTGTGTTTAGGTTTATGCTTATTTCCCCTTTTTGCGTTGTGCTGAACAAATTACCAGGTTATGATTCTGCTGGCTTGGGGGGTTGGAACTTTTTGTGTCGGTATACAATCCGCCCTCTGGTCAAATCGTAGGGAGACATTTCTATAGTGACCCGGTCTCCGAGCAGGACGCGAATGTAGTACTTTCGCATTTTGCCGGAGAGATACGCTAGTATCTCATGACCATTATCTAGTGTTACTTTGAATTGCGTGCCTGGCAAGGCCTGTATTATTGTGCCTTCTACACGCACTTTATCATCTTTTTTAGGCATGCATACCTCTGTTCCTATTTCTGTGGTCTTTTCGATGCTCTCTAAGTGTTCTACTTTGGTGCGTTTGTAGGCGACTTAGTAAAGGCGGTGATGACTTCCGTGTTGGTGTTTCTTTGTCACGCGGCGCTTTCGGCGACGAATAGCCTTTTTGCGTTGAATGCGGTTTAACTCGCTTTTGGAAATAAACCAACGTTTGCGGCGGATGGTGCTTAAAACGCCGCTTCGCGATACCTTTTTACGGAATCGTCTCATCAATTGTTTTTGCGATTCATTTGGTCGCAGTTCGACTCTAACAGCCAAGATTTTCTCACATCCTTTCTTTGTCTAACTCAAAGAGATAGGGTGAGATTGTTATAACTCACCCTGTGTTGAATAATTTCTATCATCGTGCATGAATGTTCAGCCATTTTTAGTTGGCTACAATATCATTCAATCCAAATCAGTATACCGCCAATTTCTTACAAAATGTTTACAGGCAATGGTTAATATCTTGCGAAGTATTTACGTTGACGGGGCAAATTGCGAGTGTTAGAATTTTTACATGGCCGAAAATACGGAAATATCAAATTTATGTGGTATTGAAGAATACCAGCCGCGGTTGAAAAACGGGAATATTCTTCTGGATAATCTTTCAGTAGGAGTGTTTCTTGTCGCGGGGGAGGAGCAAATCGTCCGGGTGAATCGCGCTCTGGAGGATTTTTTGAATACGCCGGGGGAAACATTTTTGGCAAAACCTTATCAAGAATTGTTTGCCAGTTTGATTGAATTTTCAGTGGAGCCTGATGTAATCCGGCGCGAATTATTTGCAGCTATTCTGACTGTTCAGCGTAATCCACAAGTTGATTTTTCTGTAAATCATGAACAAATGGCTCATTGGTCGCTTACATTTTTTCCTGTTTGGGATGGAGAAGGGGTTCTTTATGGATGGGGTGGTTTGCTCCAAGATGTTACTGATGCGAATCGTCACGTTGGGTTGCAAGGGGATTTGTTGCAAGATATAGTTCACAATATTAGAGTGCCTCTTGCGTCTCTTAAGGGTCGTTCGGCTGCTCTCTTGGTGCATCATCAGCAGTGGGAACGGGAAATGGTTGCCGAGTTTCTGAAATCTATAGAGAAAACAGTGGATGAGTTGATTGGGCAAGTCGATAGGAGTTTGGCATTGTTTCGCTTGGAGAATGGGAAGTTTAATCTCCGCCCAGAGTCAGTAAATATTCTATCTTTGCTCCAGGGAGTTTTGGAGCGCAGTGCGGAAAGGTGGCCGGAAGTTAATTTAGAATTTGAGCATTCTCTGGAAGTTCCTTTGGTAAGAGTTGATCCTGTGCGGATTGAGGAAGTTTTGAATATGCTTTTCCAAGGAGCAATCTCAGTTGAGCCGGCGCCCGGTTTGTTAAAAGTTAAAGCGCAAACAATGGAGAATTGGGTGCAGATTTCTGTGCAGTCCCCTGGCTTTGAGATCACCAGAGATGAGCAGCAAACGATTTTTGCGAAAAGTGGTTCCGTTTCTGCCGCGGGAAAAAAGGGAATTGGATTAAATCTTTTTATTACCCGGGAGATTATTGAAGCTCATGGCGGGCAAATATGGATAGAAAATCCTTTGCCTGAGTTCGGAGAGGGAGCAAAAGTAATTTTCACATTACCGGTTTTGCCCGAACAGACAGATGCGCGTATGGCAAGCCGCCGTATTACGCAACAAACAGAAGTGGCAAAAAAGATATTGATAGTTGATAATCAACCTGATAGTCAGAGCGTCATGCGAACTATTCTTCAAAAAGAAGGCTATGAGGTTGAGGTGGTTCCAACCGGCATGAGCGCGTTAGATATTATGCAAACATCTCCACCTGACCTAGTATTAATGGATTGGCTATTGCCAGATATAAATGGTTTGAACGTATGTCGCAGTATTCGGCGTTGGTCTACGATACCAGTAATGATGGTGACCTCTAGAACTTCTATGGATGATTTGGTGACGGCTTTCCAAGCAGGGGTGGATGATTATCTTACGAAACCGTTCCTTTCTGATGAGCTTCTTGTTCGGACGCAAGCTTTGCTTCGGCGTCAGAAGAGTGAACAGGTGGTTCAAAATGATGAGATATTTAGCCGATCTGGCTTGCGCATTAATTTTGATACTCGCGAGGTTTGGGCGCGGGGTGAGCGAGTGGAGTTAACGCCTATTGAATATCGATTACTAATTTATATGGCGCGTCATCCTCGTTTGGTGTTATCGTATGAACGTTTGATTGGAGAGGTTTGGGATTCGCCTGAAGCTGGATCTCGGCGTGGTTTGTTTGCTCACGTTAGCCGGTTGCGTCAAAAGATTGAAGTTGACCCTAATAAACCGGAGTTTATTCATACAAGATGGGGCGTTGGGTATGTTTTTATGCCTGATTACTAAATGATGTTTGACAAACTGAATGAAATTTGGGATAATTTGCCTCGCTTGAAAATTTGCAACACTTCTTTGCATAAATGTACGGTCTGAGTTAGCTGCCGCCATTTGAGGGCAGCTAGGTTTATGTTAGACAAGTTATTTTGTTAAACTTGCTTCTTGTTGGCAAGTGTTTGGATTAGTTGTACGGGAGCTTGACAATAGTTTTATGGAAACTGTTACTGAAAAAGAGTTAGGAACTCAATTGGTTGAGAATCAGGAAAATAGCGAGACTCCAGGTTGGTTCCAAGAATTTATTGAGCATCACGATTTTGCAAGCCCACAGCAGGGGGATATATTACAGGGAGAAATTCTTGATATTGGAGAAAATTCAATTTTACTGGATGTTGGGTTAAAACGCGATGCTATTGTTACCAGTCAAGATCTCGATAAGGTTGATAATGAGATTCTAGAAAAGTTGCAGAAAGGCGATAAGGTTCACGTTAGCGTCTTCCGTACACCGGTCGGAGATGATGATCTCTTGGTTTCTCTTAATCATGGAATTTCCTACGAGAATTGGTTAACGGCCGAGAAATGTTTGAGTGATGGAAATATTCTTGAGCTAGAAGTTATTGAGCAGAACAAAGGCGGTTTGTTGGTCACATTTGAGAACTTGCGCGGATTTGTGCCTAATTCTCATATTCCTGCCCTGCGGCGTGGAGCCAAACAACAGAAAATGGATGAAATCAAAGCCGAGATGATTGGTGAGATTATTCCTTTGAAAGCCATTGAAGTTGACCGCAAGCAACGCCGATTGGTGTTCTCTGCTCGTGTTGCCCAAAAAGAACAACGCCAAAGGCGATTAGAGGAATTGTCTGTAGGCGATATCATTAAGAGCCGCGTTGTCAACGTAGTAGATTTCGGACTTTTTGTTGATTTACAAGGCGTTGATGGCTTAGTGCATAAATCTGAAATCGCTTGGGACCGCGTTTACGACCCTTCAAAATATTTCAGTGTTGGTGATAACATTGAAGTTAAAATTGTTGAAATTGATATTGAACACGAACGTGTAAGTCTTAGTCGCAAATCCCTATTATCTAATCCTTGGGAAAAGCTTCGTGAAGCATACAGTGATGGGGATTTGGTAGCTGGCAAAGTTGTCTCAGTATTGGACTTTGGCGCTTTTGTTGAATTACCAGAGGGATTGCAAGGTCTGGTGCATGTCAGTGAATTGGGTTATGCCAATATGGGAGACCCGAAGAGCGTTGTTCGAGCTGGTGACGAAGTCTTAGTCCGCGTTTTGAGCATTGACCCTGATCGTGAGCGAGTTTCTTTAAGCATGCGCCGTGTACCTATTGATGAGCAACTCGCTTGGATGATGGAAGACGAAAAACAGAGCGAAAAAACTGAAGAAAGTGAGCCAGTAACGGAAACTGAAGATATGTCCATAGCGGCAGAAGAATCTCAAGATGTTGAGACGCCCGTGAAAACTGAAGAAGATAAACCAGAAACTGAAGTTGAAGAGACATCGGAGATTGAAGAAACTGAAGCGATCGAGGAAATTTCGCTCACGGACGTTAATACAGCAGATATTGCTGCGCTAATTGATTTGCCTGGAGTTGGCCCGGCATTGGCAAAACGCATAATTGAAAATAGGCCATACGCAACACTGGAAGATTTGACCAAGGTAAAAGGCCTTGGCTCCAAATCTTTTGGAGAACTTCGTGAGTTCATTACGATCGGTGCGTAACAATTAACTTAACAAGATAAAAATATAGAAACAGCCAAGTGAAATTTCCACTTGGCTGTTTTTTGTTAACAGTGATGCCTTATCCAGGTGAGTGCTAATAATACCGCGCCGCAAAAAGCGATTCCGGCAATGATTACGATTAAACAAAAAACCCCGCCCTCATCTTGCTTCCAAGGGCGGGGTTTGGTGATTTAACGTTCACCTATGCGATTTCACACTCTCCTATTGATAAGGATCGCCATCTGCATTGGTGTCGCGTACTGGTAACGGATAGTCGCCAGCACGATACCATTTTACGCTGCCTTGACCCATGATGTACCATCTTCCGTTCGAGGGACGCAGGACTGCAATGTCTGTTAACCCATCACCATCATAGTCGCCGGGGACGGGGATGTCATCGGGGAAGCCCCATGAAACCCTGCCGAGGCCCAAGATATACCATTGCCCTGTTGTGGGGCGGTAAATGGCGGCGTCTGTTGCTCCATCGCCAGTATAGTCGCCTGGGACGGGGATGTCATCTGGGAAGCCCCATTGAATTGTGGCTTGTCCATCAATAATCCATTGTCCGGTTGAGGGACGGTAGACCGCAATGTCACAAGTGCCATTGCCATCATAGTCGCCGGGGACGGGGATATCATCCGGTAGGCCTATTGCAGTAACAGTTCCTCCAGCATCTCCTCTAACATACCAGTTCCCGCTAGCGGCATTGTACAACGAAATGTCTGTAGCTCCGTCACCATCATAGTCACATGGTACAGGAGTGTCGTCTGGGTATCCGGCATCTATCCAACGTTGATCTTTGATGTACCAGTTTCCGACTGAGGGACGATAGACCGCGATATCGGAGTCTCCATCACCATCGTAGTCGCCGGGAACGGGGATGTCACCAGCTATTCCCCATTTCGTGGGAACTTGCCCAGAAATGTACCACATTCCGTTTGAGGGACGGTAGACAGCGACATCTGTGTCTTCGTCACCATCAAAGTCTGCGTACACCTCGGGAGCTTCTACGGTTAGCGGCCAATAATGGGCCTGTCCTTCCCCGGGGTATCCAGCGTAGTCGGCCAGCATAAAGCCCAAAGGTTGACTGTAGAGGTATCCTTCATAGTCAAAGACATAGATATCATAAGCTGTCTCTGGGGCGTCTGGGCCTGGGTTCCAAGGTTCTCCAGGACTGGGTATCCACGCTAGTGGTGGATGCGCGACATCAAACTGCCCAGGATTTGCAAAGTCTACATTGCCTTCATAGTCAAAGGTAACTAGATCGTAAGCGAAATCAGTGTCACCAGCGCTCCCTACTTGGTCAAGTCCAAACCAATCTGTTGGCAAGAACCATTCCATATGCCCGGCGTTGTAGTCTGTCCAAATCAGGTAAGGGCTGCCAAGGTCAAGAGTCCCGCCCCAAAGGTCAAATATGGCCACTACCCACAGATCATTATCATCACCTCCGGTGAGGGCGCCGTAGTTGTAGTTGAACAACACATAGTCGTCCCATCCGTCTTGGTCGATGTCAATGTAGAGATCAAACTCAGTGAAGTAAGGCTGGGGTGTGTGCCAACTTCCGTAGGTGTCAAACGCTGCCACAACCTCGTCACCATAGCCGCCAACTCCACCATAGTCCAATCCAAACAGGCGTAGGTCTCCTGAATCTAGCTGGGTGTCTTCGTCTGTATCTTTGATGAAAACAGGGAAACCCCATAGCTGGGAGTCAATAGGCCCGGCGTGTTGCATTTCTACAGTGGCGTGCTCCATTCCGTACCTGTCTAGCGTTAGGTCTGCGGATAGAGGTGTTAGCTCAGTGTATGGGCGCGGGATAAGGTAGAACGGAAGCCGAAGTGCGTCTGGTGTCATTGCTGAGATGACCACCTCTGGGCTAGCCGGTACTTGAGGCGTGAATGTGAAGTAGCCACTGTATTCTTCTAAGAGGCCAAACGCACTAATCATGTCGTTTGCGACGTCTACTACCAATTCAACGTCTACTGTCTCTGTCCCGCCTGCGGGCACAACTACATTAGCAGGATAGTTGAAATCTATTGGTCCCCATGAATAGGCATCGTAATCCCAATCTATGTCGTAGGTTATGGCTGAGGCAGTGTCATTGGTAAGGGTGACAGTTTTGGTGCTGGTGAAGGTGTCATCACTCATATATTGCAAGGCCCAGCTCAAGCTGACCAGGTAAGGGTCACCTATCGCGTATACTTCGTTGGTCACACTTTTATAGGCGTCCACTAAGCCAGCGCCCACGCGTGGGACTGGTGAGAAGTCATCCAAGTCTTTAGCGTAGTTCATGATAGACGCTTTGACAGCTTCTACTCCCCAAGTTGGGTGAGCCTCAAGTATTAGGGCTGCTACACCCGCGACATGCGGGGCCGCCATAGAGGTTCCGCCCATGCCTGTTGCTGCTTCTCCGCCACCCATTTTGGCTGCGTAAACTAACGCGCCAGGGGCTGCTATCTCAGGTTTCAGGTGAGAGTCAAAGCCTCGAGGCCCGCGTGAGGAGAAATCTGCAATATCTACTGTGCGAGGGAGAGAGGTTGTAGTAGTTTCGGCGGAAACGGTTACGGGCAATCCATGGGATGGAATAAGTGCCGCGCCGTCAACGTCGGAAACGAACCCAGCCGGGATAGTGACTGGATCGCCAGCCATGGTGATGCGTCCCGGTGAATGATTGAAGATTATTGCGCCTACGGCTCCGAGAGACGCCGCGTTTTCTACTTTCTCAGAGAAAGCACAACTACCACGTTGAATGAGCGCAATTTGATCGGTTAGGTCAGCAGTTGCGCCACTGACATCACCACATAGTTCAGCAGTTAAGACAGGGTCAATGCCAACGCCAGTGTAGTAAAGATTTTTAGTGGTATCAACAGTGTAATGCCCTGTGTCACCATCAAAGGCGGGGGGTTGGTAGAGATAAGAGTATGTGCCATCATCAACGTAAGGGCCAGTCTCATTCATAGAGTAGCTTGCCGCTACCGAAAGAGCGCCACTAGCCGCTGCGGGGCTGCCGGTGATATAAGAGGTATCTCCTGAGTTGCCAGATGAAGCTACAACAACTACGCCAGCGTCTACTGCGTTTTGAACGGCAATGATGTCGGGGTCGTTCTCATCAGCGGGGCCAAAGTCTGAACCAAGGGACATGTTAATGACATCTAAGTGATCAGAAACATCACCATCGCCATTAGGATCCATGGCCCACTCAATAGCAGAAGCGGTTAGGTTTGTGCTTCCACTTGCTCCAAAGACTTTTAGAGCATAAATTGTGGCGCCAGGGGCAACGCCAAGGCCAACGTCAGTGCTGCCAAGGCCAGCGGCGGTGGATGATACGTGTGTTCCGTGGCCGTGTTCGTCTAGAGGGTCGTCATCGGGCACGGGGATGGGGCTGCTGTTCGCATCATAGTCTGTACCAGCGAAGTCGTACCCACCTACCACTTTAGCGTTCGGGAACCCGCCATCAAGAATGTCAGGATCATTAGCTGTGTAGTCAGCAGGGTTTCCGCTGCCACCAAGGGCGGCGTGGGTATAGTCAACACCGGTATCAATAACACCAATAGTGACGCCTGTTCCATCAAAACCTAGAGCTTGCACTTCATCGGCTCTAATGGTGGGAAGACTGTCAACCAAAGCCGGGTAATGAACCGGAGCGCGGTGAATAGCCTTGACTCCAGCCAATTCACGCAGAGCCGGCAATTTGTCTTTAGTAGTGTGTACTAATAGACCATTGTAGGCTTTGGTGTATTGGTCAATAACCGTGCCACCGTGAGCGGCAACGTATTGAGCCACAGGAGCTTGGGCGTTTTCCAGCTTCTGAGAGTGACTCATCTGAGCCAACGCGGACATGTTATGGTCCATGGCAAATAACTTCGCGACGGGAACATCTTCCATTTCCACTATCACAGTTATTGCCGTGTTGGTTTCTACATAGTCTTCTAGTGCGTGGGGAACGTACCCACCGTTTAGGGCCAAGAACTCTCCCACAGTCATGTTCTGGAATTTCGCGATTACATCATCTGGTAGTAATTCAAAATGTCCATCGGGGATTGTTGGGTGGTCAGGAATAGGGGGATTTTCTTCCCCAGCTTGTGCTGCGGGGGTAAGCATCAGGCTGCCCACTAATACGGCGACCGTAAGCAAATTAAAAATGATAAGCTTCTTTTTGAAATGCATATATATCTCCTTAAATGAAATACTGAACGTCTTTTGTTTAGGTTGAGAGATGGTGTTTTTAGATGTTATTAGCCTCCTTTTCTATATTGTGCCGTGTTTAATAGTAGTTTTATAAAATACTCCCCGCTTGGATATTGTTTGCAATTTTGATAGCAAATACAATATTCACAAGTATAACACAAAACAAACTGATGGCAGCGTAATTTATCAAAAAAATTAAGCAATTCTTGAGGCTGGACGTGATGAGCTTATTTTTGGGCCAGACAAGATTTTACGTTGTGCTCTTCCTGTTCGTTTGAATCCTTTGATTCTCTAACCCCAAAGGTTTTCTGTGTGAGGATGTCGTTAATCAAATTTCTTATCCATGTTATACTTGAGGCTATGAAATTCTGGACGTGTTCTCTTCTTGTTAGTGTTATTTTAACCCTGACCAGTTGTTTGTCGGTAGTTAGCGTGGATGAGGTGCCTACGTTGGAGCTTACCAGAACGGCAACCACGTTTGTTAATTTTCCCACGCCTGCCCCCCTGCTTTTGCCCACATTGACAGCAACACCCTTGCCGCCAACTTCCACGCCAGTTCCCAGCCCAACGCTCGTTTCTCTCCCCAAGAAAGCCATACAACTTCATTCCCCTTTGGCCGAGCATAGTATAGAACAACTCTTTGATATTGTTTCGTCTCCATACGATCCTCCTCCTCCTGGTGATGATGCCCGCCATCAGGGGGTGGATTTTTGTTATTATCACGGGGAGGAGCGGGACTTTATTGAGGGCGAGATTATTAATGCCATTCTTTCGGGGAAGGTGGCGTCATCGCAGGCTGGTAAGTTTCCTTATGGGAATATGGTTATGCTCGAGACGGCGTATAATGAGCTTCCTGAAGAGATTATTCTGGGGTTGGATATTCAGCCGGGAGAATCACTTTACCATCTTTACGCGCACCTTCAAGAGGCTCCAAAAGTTGCTCTTGGCGAGCGCGTGGAAGGTGGACAGACTTTGGGGCAAGTGGGCAAAACAGGGTATAACATAGTTGTTTCTCATTTGCATTTTGAAACGCGCTTTGGCCCTCCTAGCACGGTGTTCAAAAATATGGCTCGTTACTACGCGGATGCCACTCAAGAGGAGTTGGATACGTACGAATTTTGGCGGACTAGTGGCACGTTTCGGCATTTCGACCCCATGGATTTGTTTAGCTTGTTCGTTCCCTAGTTTCTTGGTTTCCTAGTTCCCTAGCCTCTCCCATTCTCAAACCCCAATCCACCTCGTCACCTCTGATGTTAAATTCACCAGCGGCCCTTGCCGTCGTGTGCAGTTTGGCAGAGAGTTGACAAACATAGGCCCGTAGCGTTTGGTCAACAGGCGGCGATCCATAATTATCACCACCCCCACATCAGATTTGGAGCGGATTAGACGCCCAAACCCCTGCCGGAAGCGTAGAATAGCTTCTGGAAGCGTGTATTCTTGAAAAGGGTTTTGGAAAGTCTCTGAGCGGGCGGCGACAATGGGATCTGATGGCACAGCAAAGGGGAGCTTGGCTATTACTAGCACCGAAAGCGTTTGGCCGGGAATATCTACTCCTTCCCAGAATGCTTGCGTTCCCAGAAGCACGGCCTGCTTGGCGGCACGGAAACTCTTCACCAGCGAGTGAGGCGAAGGGCCGCTGCCTTGCTCGTAGACAATGATGCCTTCTTGAGCCAATGGCCCCGTAATGGCGTTTGCGGTGCGATGAAGCTGGGCGTAAGAGGTAAAAAGGGCTAACGTGCGTCCGCCGGTCGCCTTGCAGACGTTCAATAAGCCTTGCTCCAACGCTAGTTGATGTCCATGACTGTCGCGCGGTTCTGGAACATTATTCACCAGATACAGCAGCGCCGCGTTTTCATAATCGAATGGAGAACCAAGAGCTAACTCCTCTGCGTCTGTAGCCTGAAGCCGGTTGCGAATATAATCAAAAGATCCCGTTGTAGTCAGCGTTGCCGAGGTGAGGATCACAGCGCGTTTTTCAAACCAGATGTACTTCTCCATTAGCTTTCCAATATGCAATGGTGCGGCTTGCAGGTTAACGTACTGCCGCTGGGGATGCGCTTCTACCCAGTAGATCATATTGGGATCGGGTTCAAAGACCATCGCGTCTACATTTTCGAAGAATTCGTATAATTCGAGGTGAGCTTCGCGCAAACTATTCAGCAGAGATTCTATTTTAGACTCTTCTTCTGGGTCTATATCAAGCAGTTCACGTATTGCGTCCCATAACTTTTGCATTTCTTCCAGCAGATTTGTCAGAGCCAGCCGCCCCTCATCCCAGGCCATTTCAATGGTCTCCCATTCTGGCTGCGTGCGCGTAGCGGGGACAATTCGCTCTTGTTGTGTATAACGCCCCATAGGTTGCCCGCCACGCTGAGATTTCAGAAAAGATGCCACGGCATGGAAAAACTCATCCACGCGGCTTTCCACCTTAAACGCTCGTGTGGTAAGCGATCCCACCAAAGTGCCCAGCGCCGCATAATCACCTGGCTTAAGCAATTTTTCTCCGAAAGTCAGCAGCCAGCCCAGAGCGCCTTTGCGCTCATCCCCTATGGCTTCTAACGCGCGCCTAACATTTGCTTGCGAACCGTAAAAACTGAGCGCGTTAGTAGTTGCCGATTCTAGGTGGTGAGCCTCATCTACAATTAGAGTATCGTAAGCGGGGAGAACGCGGTTTTCGGTTGCCACATCTGCCAAGAGCAAAGCGTGGTTGACAATGAGCAAATGCGCTGTATGGGCGGCCTGACGCGCTTGGTAAAAAGGACAACGTCCCCCCGTTCTTTTTAGGCATCCCGCGGCGGAGCAGCCTTCATTATCCGCGGAAACTTGCCGCCAAATTCTTTTCTCTTGGGGGCCATTCAAATTGATTTCCCCCCGGTCTCCCGATTGACTCTCTTCTAACCAGACCAAAATTTTGCATAATACCCGCATCTCGTTGGCGTTGTTTGGGCCGCGTTTGCGGAGCGCTTCTAGGTTGTGGGGGCAAAGATAATTGGCTCGTCCTTTCAGCACCGTGGCACGCAGGTCAATGCCCATCGCCTTTTGTAAGTCGGGAATATCTTTGTTAATGAGTTGGTCTTGCAAGTTGATAGTGTTGGTTGAAATTACCACTCGGCTGTTATTTTGCGTGGCCCACAAAGCCGCTGGAATAGCATAAGCCAGCGTTTTTCCAATCCCTGTCCCAGCTTCAATTATTAGATGACGCCCTTCCGAAATAGCGGCAGCCGTAGAGCGCAGCATTTCTACTTGTTCTGGTCTGTGTTCGTAGCCGGGGATGTGCTTAAAAAATTGCCCGCCTGGCTCTAAAATAGCGGCAACTTCTGGGATGTTTAATTCTTGGGGAGATTCTAATGTTTCAAGCGGAGGAGCCTCTTCGGGCGTGGGGATATTGTAAAGGGGGTTGCTGTACGGTGATGGATTTGTCTTGGAACCCGGCGTGTTGGCTGCTTCTTCAAGCCTATACCGCAGCGCCTGGCGAAAAGGCCAATCTCCATTCCAGGCTATGCCTTCTCCTAAACGAACAATTTCGGCTAATAAATCTAAGGGCAATTTTGCTATTTGCGCGTAAAGATCAACGAAAATAGCTTGTGTTACCCTGGCGTCATCTAAGGCGCGGTGCGTGGCCCTGTGCAGCACGCTCATTGCGTGCCCTAGGGCGCGTAGATTATAACGCTCTGCTGTGGGCATCACTATCGAGGCCATTTCGTAAGTGTCAATGCCTTCGTTCGAAAGCAAAACACTGTTCTTGTGCAAGAACGCGAGATCAAACTGGACGTTGTGTCCCAACACTGGCGCAGAGCCAACGAAAGCTTCTAAATCATGGAGGACATCATCTATGTAGGGCGCGTTACGCACCATCGAGTCGGTTATCCCCGTTAATTTGGTGATTTCTGACGGAATCCGAATCCCAGGGTTGATAAGCGTGCTCCATTCTTCCTCCACGCGAGAGGAAGTGAATTTCACCGCCCCTATTTCGGTGATTCTGTCTTTTGCGGGGTCTAGGCCGGTTGTTTCAAGGTCAATAGCAACGATTGTGGTCATAGTTTTGTAGTTTGGTAGTTGGGTAGTTTCTTAATTTCCTAGTCCCCTGTTTTTCTTACTCTGTGCGAATATCCTTCACTTTCTCAACATAAGGCGCAATAATTGTTTTTAATGTTTCTTCATCAATCCCGGCTACTTTGAATGTGATTTCGCGATTGGTGGATTCTTCGCCAAGAAATTGCCCAAAGGCTATGAAGTTGCCGCCCGCTTCTGAGATGGCTTGCGTAAGGTTGGCTAATTCTCCAACTTTTTCGGGAATTAGTGCGGTGATGCGTACGCCCGGGTCGCGTGCCCCCATCAATTCCAGAAAGATTTTGAAAAGGTCTGTCTCGGTGATTACGCCTACTGGGTGATCACCGCGCAGGACGGGCAATCCGCCTATTTTGTTATCTGCCATAATGCGGGCGGCCTTTTCAATAGTGTCATTCTCTTTGATGGTGAGAGTGTCTTTGGTCATGACGTCTTTCACCCTAATTTCGTTGATGAGGTAATTCATTTCCCAAATGCTTAGCGAAGTTGCTGGGGAGGGGGAAGCATTGAGAATGTCGTGGTCAGATATGATGCCGATCAATCTCCCTTTTTCATCTACAACAGGAATGCGGCGGATGTTCATTTCTCGCATCAGCTTGTGCGCTTCTGGGATGGGGACATTGGCGGTAGTAGTAATAATTGGTTGTGACATTCGTTCGCCGACTAGCATGGTTTTAACTCCTTTTTTGTATTTCATCACAAAGATACGGAGGGCACAAAGTTTAATGTTAAGCTCACAAAGAAACTATCCCTGTACTAACCGCTTGATGCCTTGCTTTAGAACCGGAACGTTGAAATTCAAAAGAAGCCCCAACCCAATACCCGACAAGCGCAAATAAGTGAGCAATTGGGCCTCGTAGATTGGTATTAGCTTTTCAACTGATTTTAGCTCCAAGATGAGCAAATCACTTACAACAATATCCATGCGATAACCAACCGAGAGTTCCAAGCCTTTATATCGAATTGGCGGTTCGATTTGTCGCTTGAAGGCAATGCCTCGTATGCCGCGCCGATAACTTCACGAGACAACGCATTTGCTTTTTCCTTTGTGGTGAGATAAATCCTCTACCTTCCAAATGCTTCCAAAATCCGCGCTATGTGTTGTGCGCCTTTCAAGTAAAGGTCAAGGCGGATGTTTTCGTTGGGCGCGTGAGCATTGGAGCCGGGATCCCCGATGCCAGCCCCAACGACTGGCAGATTCAAATAATGTACAAAAGCATAATTTGGCCCTGAGCCGCCTATCATGGGGCTAATTTCCATGGGAACGCCGTAGACCTCTTTCGCGGTGTCTACCACCAATTTCACGAAAGGATCGTCTGGGTCGGTGCGTGCTGCGGGGCCGCCGCCCAGAAAGTTGATTTTTACATCTGGGAAGCCTTCCGCGTCTAGGTGGGTACGCAGTTGTTCCAGCACTTGTGCGGGGGTTTGGTTGGGAACTAAGCGGAAATCCACTTTGGCAGATGCCTTGGCGGGGAGTACGGTCTTAGAGCCATTGCCTTGGTAACCAGAGGTCAACCCGCATATGGTGCAAGTAGGCTCAAAAACTGCCGCTGTACGGAGTTCAAGGCCATCGGTGAGACCTTTTAGAAAATGGTCTATTCCATAGCGTGTTTTGTATTCTTCGGCTACGGGCGGGAGCGCAGAGAGAAGTTCTTTATCTCGCGCGGAAGGGGGGACGATGGGGTCGTAAAAGCCAGGGATGCGGATGCGTTCGTCCTGACCTTTGAGGCTGTGCAAGGCCCACGTTAATCGCCAGGCCGCGTTGGGGAAAATGGAACCCCCCAGCCCTGAGTGAACGTCACTGGTTGCGGTTTCTACAGAAAGTTCTACGTAGCATATTCCGCGCAATCCCAAATATTGCATGGGAACGCCCCGGTGATCTACGCCGCCACATTCCCATATGCAGGCATCCGCGGCTAGTTCTTTGGTGTGTGTCTTGACGAAATTTGGGAGATGGATGCTGCCGATTTCTTCTTCGCCCTCAAGGATGAATTTGGTGTTGCAGGGCAATTCTTCGCCCTGGGCTAGAATGGCGTCTATGGCGAAAAGCCGGCTGGTGAAATGTCCTTTATCATCGTTTACACCCCTGGCGTACATTTTCCCGTCTCGTTGTTCTGGTTCAAAAGGCGGAGAATCCCATAATTCTAGCGGTTCGGCGGGCTGGACGTCGTAATGGTTGTAGAAGAGAATGGTTTTGTCGCTGAGGCCTTTGCGTTCTGCTAGAATAACGGGAAAACCCTCGGTTTCTTTTATTTTTACGGTGAAGCCGCGCTTTTTGAGCATCTTTGCCGCCAAATGAGCGGTTTCTTCCATCCCCCAGTTTTGAGCCGCCACGCTGGGTTGGGCGCATAGTTCCGCAAGTTCGGCTAGATTTTCTTGGAGGTGGTTTTCGAGGTAAGTATCTGCGGTTTTTAGAGTTAGCACGATTACTCCTGAAGCATGTATTGGATGCGGGCGACTACCATATCTAAGGCGACTTGATTGAGACCGCCTTCGGGGATGATAACGCTGGCGTAGCGTTTGGAAGGTTCTACGAATTCAAGGTGCATGGGGCGGACGGTTTCTAAATATTGTTTGATGACGGATTGTGAGGTGCGTCCCCGTTCGTTGATGTCACGTTGCAGGCGGCGGATGAAGCGAATATCCGCATCGGTATCAACGAAGATTTTGATATCAAATAAGGGGCGGAGTTCGGGTTCGGCGAAGATTAAAATTCCCTCTACTAGAATGACGGGTTGCGGTTCAATGGGGATTGTGGCCGTTGTGCGGGTGTGGGTTTTGAAGTCGTAGCTGGGAAGATTGATGGTTTTTCCCGCCTTGAGTTGTTTGATATGTTCAATGAGAAGCTCTGTTTCGAGGGCCGAGGGGTGGTCAAAGTTAACTTTGGCTCGTTCCTCTTGAGTGCGATCGCTGATGTCTCTGTAATAAGCATCATGGGGTAAAAAGGCTATTTTTTCTGCGCCAACTTGTTCGAGGATAAGGTTGGCTACGGTGGTTTTCCCTGAACCGGTTCCACCGGCAATGCCAATAACGAGTGGGGAGGTGTTTTTTGCCATATTTCAATTATATCAGTGGATGGGAGATTGGGTGAGCGAAAATCAGAGATTAGTGGCTAATGCTAAGAAATCTGTGCCATTTCGAGCAAGGTGCCATATTGGCGAGAACAAGAGTGGTAGAATGGAGACTTGTAAATTGATGGATTAGTTCTTCTGTTCCCTCAACCCCCCAGACCCCTCAATCCCCTCATATTCCTCAGGAGTTTCCTATGACAAAAGCGATCTATCACAATGACAGCTACCAAAAAGAATTCAATGCCACAATAATTGCCGCAGACGAAGAAAACCATGGTGTGGTCCTTGACCAAACCATTTTCTTCCCCGGCGGAGGTGGACAGCCCGCCGATTTTGGAACCCTAACCTTTGACGGCCAAACCTATCCCATCAAGCGTGCTAAAAAAATCAAAGGAGAGACATGCCACCTCTTCGAAAAAGACATCCCTCTGCCTGATGTGGGCACGCCCGTGCATGGCGAACTCGATTGGGAGCGCAGATACCAGCTCATGCGCACGCACACCGCTATGCACGTCCTGTGCGGGGTGATTTTCCGTGACTATGGCGCATCCGTTACCGGCGGTAACATGGAACCTCTCAAAGGGCGCATGGATTTTGAATTCGCTGCTATGCACAAGGAATTAGTAGAGGAAATTGAAGCCGCCATCAATGCTGAAGTTGCTAACGCTCGCCCCGTCAGTTGGCGCATTCTCCCCCGCGAAGAAGCTTTCCAAATTCCAGACTTAATTCGCACCAAAATCAACTTACTCCCCAAATTTATCCAAGAAATTAGAATCGTGGAGATAGAGGGTTTAGACCTCCAGGCCGATGGCGGAACTCACGTCAAAAACACCTCGGAAGTCGGTCATATCCGTGTGGTAGATTATAAGAGCAAAGGCAAAGATAATAAACGGATTTATGTTGAGATTGAGAACTAGATGAAACAAAAAAACATCCAATCCAACGCCATGCTCTTTTTAGCCGCCATCATTTGGGGTGGGGGATTTGTCGCCCAACGCTTGGGAATGGAAGAAATGCCACCATTCTTCTATAACGGAATCCGCTTTGCCTTGGGCAGTATTTCTTTATTCCCTTTGCTTTGGTGGCAGCGAAAGAAA
>QMOK01000037.1 GCA_003648195.1 Chloroflexota bacterium
ACAATCATCATGGAAGACCGTTTACAGAAAATTTTAGCCCGCGCGGGGTATGGTTCTCGGCGAGCATGCGAAGAGCTTATTGTCGACAGAAGAGTAAAGGTTAATGGGACCATAGCTACCTTGGGCATGAAAGCGGACAGAGAAAAAGATGAGATTACAGTTGATAATCGGCCCATTTCTCAAAAAGAGTCTCTTAAGTACATTGCGTTCAACAAACCTCTAGGCGTACTTTCCACAGTAGGCGCTAATGACCCCCGTCCCACCGTGCGCGATTTTGTTCACGTTTCGGGGCGATTGTATCCCGTGGGGCGCTTGGATGTGGATAGCGAAGGCTTAATTTTGATGACCAACGATGGAGAATTGACCAATCGCCTGACCCATCCGAAGTACAAGCACGAAAAAGAGTACCGCGTTCAAGTGGCTGGCTCTCCTACGCAGGCACAGCTTACCGCCTGGCAGGATGGCATTACCCTAGATGACGGGCAACACACCCTCCCCGCGGACGTTCGTATAGAGTCCCAAGAAAAGAAATCCACCTGGCTGCGGGTAATCCTCAGGGAAGGGCGAAATCGCCAAATTAGACGCATGGGAGCCAGCAGCAATCTTCCCGTCCAAAGGATCATCCGCGTTAGAATTGCTAATCTGCGGCTTAATGATCTCCCCACCCGAAAGTGGCGTTACCTCACATCTAAAGAAATTAAAGATCTGAAAAATATTACCTAAAAAAGAGGGAGTATCCATGAAAGAAAACAATTCATCCAAATCTACTTCTTGGCTTAACCGCCCCGTTTTTTCTGAGATCAACCTCACCTGGGAAAGCGTTCTTTTCGGTGTGATATTGTTATTGGCCGTTGCCTCGCGCTTCTATGATTTAGGAGCGCGGGTTATCAGTCACGATGAGACCTCTCATGTTTATTACGCCTGGAGATTGTTCCAGGGCATGGGCTACAGCCACACGCCCGTAACGCATGGCCCGCTCCAGTTCCACTTACTGGCCTTTATTTATTTCTTGCTGGGAGATAACGATTTTACAGCGCGTATTCCAGCAGCTATATTCAGTATTGCTACCATAGCGTTCCTTTGGAAGTATAGGCGTTATTTGGGAAAGTATGGAACATTGGCAGCTTCGGGAATGATGCTAGTTTCACCTTTTATGCTTTATTATGGACGATATGCCCGAAATGAAGCGTTTTGCGCACTTTTTGGCGTGGTCGTCATCTGGAGCATTTTGCGTTATCTTGAAACCAAGGCGCCCCGCTATCTTTATTGGATGACAGCGGCTACTATGCTGCATTTTACCGCCAAAGAAACCGCGTTCATCTACACCGCCCAGGCTATGCTCTTCTTAGGTTTTTACTTTGTCATTCGTGTTACCAAGAAGAAATGGGCGAACGATAATTACCGAAGATTATTTTTATCTGCCCTGATTCTGACCGCTGTCTTTTTGGGTATCGCAATGTTGGGGAATATTTTCATGCCGCAGAGCGCTCCTCTCGCAGAAGAGGCTGCCGCTGCTATTGAAGAAGGGGCCGCTATACCTTCGGTGCTTACTATTGTTAGCATCATTATTAGCGCGCTCTCTTTGTTAGCCGCGCTCCTTTTTGTCATTCTTGGGTACACCTGGAATAAGTTACGCGCCTTGCCATCCTTTAGCGCGTTGCTGGTGCTGGGCACATTAGTTTTACCGCAGCTTGCGCCATTCCCAATGAGCGTCATCCCTGGGTGGAATCCCATGGATTATTCTCAAACGGGTATGCTTCACACAGGAATAATAATAGTTATTTTGTCCGCCATAGCTTTTGCTATTGGTATGGCCTGGAACCCGAAAGAGTGGTTGATTAATGCTGCTATTTTCTATATTCCCTTTACCATCCTTTATACAACTGTATTCACCAACGGGGCAGGATTCTTTACCGGCATGGTTGGTTCTTTGGGGTATTGGCTAGAACAACAAGGAGTAGAACGCGGCAGTCAGCCCTGGTATTATTACGCATTTATTCAAGTCCCCATCTATGAATATCTTCCCGCGCTAATAAGCACGTTTACGTTAATAGGTGTGGGAATCAAACGCTGGCTGCATAATTCCGCCCCCGCGTTGGAAGAAGATATCGAGGACGAAGGCTCACAAAAAGCTCCCGTAGTGGCCTTGCTTGCTTTTTGGATATTTACCAGCCTCATAGCTTACGCGGTCGCAGGGGAAAAAATGCCCTGGCTGACAGTGCATATTGCTTTCCCCATGATTTTGCTCAGTGGCTGGGGATTGGATCGGCTGATTTCGTTCATTGATTTCCCTCGTTTCCGAGAGAAGAAGGGCGGCGTGGCTGTACTGCTAATGTTAATTTTCATCATTGGCTTCGTCAGTGTCGCCGGGGCGTTGCTAGGAACTGATAGACCTTTCCAGGGCAAGGAAACTGAACAACTCAAAACAACCAATATGTTCCTGGTTGCTTTGTTGATGACAATTGCCTCTGGCGTAGGCGTTAGCACTTTCATTCCAAAATGGAATTACCGTCAAGCAGGGGCTATTTTTACTATAATTATCGTCTCTATTTTAGGAGTGCTGACAGTTCACACGTCTTTACAAGCTGCCTACATCAATTACGATAATCCGACCGAGTACCTGGTTTACGCTCACGCGGCTCGGGGCGTGAAAGAAGCCCTGGCTCAAATTGAGGAACTTTCTCATCGCACAAGCGATGGCCTAGCCATGGAAGTGGCTTATGACAACGAAACCACGTATCCTTATTGGTGGTATTTACGCAATTACGAAAATCAAACCTATTACGGAGAAAGTCCCACCCGCGCTCAAAGATCCGCTCCCGTCATTTTGGTAGGCAACGATAATTACTCTAAAATAGCGCCAGTTGTCGGCGAAGCTTATTATGAATTTGAATACAATCGCATTTGGTGGCCAAACCAAGACTATTTTGGCTTAACGTGGCAGCGCGTCACAGACGCATTGAAAGACCCGGCTATGCGGGACGCCATTTTCCAAATCTGGCTCAAGCGCGACTACACCAAATACGCGGCGATAAAAGAACGAGATATGTCTCTCTCTAACTGGAATCCTTCTGACAAAATGAAGTTATACGTTCGCAAAGATATAGCCGCCCAAGTGTGGAACTATGGCACATTGGGCAGCGATGTTGCAGAGGTGATGGCTGACCCTTATGAAGGAAAAGAAATCACTCGATCGGCAGACCAAATACTCAATGGAGGATTATTCAATAAACCCCGCAATGCGGCCATCGCCCCTGACGGCTCAATTTACGTCTCTGACTCTGATAACCACCGAATACTCCATCTCTCGGCGGAGGGAGAAATCTTGCATAGCTGGGGAAGTTTTGGCGCCGTAGAAGGCGGAATTGCCACCCCCGGGACGTTCAATGAGCCTTGGGGAATTACCATAGATGAGGATGGTCTTGTTTATGTTTGTGATACCTGGAATCACCGCATTCAAAAATTTACCCCTGAAGGCGAATTCGTAACCAGTTGGGGACACTTCGGCCAAGGGGAAACAGGTGACGCTTTTTGGGGACCGCGGGATATTGTCATTGACAACCAAGGTCATCTTTACGTAGCCGATACAGGAAATAAGCGGATAGCTATCTTTGACCTGAATGGCAATTTTATAGCCAATTTTGGAGAACCAGGCCTGGGTCAAGGGCAATTTGATGAGCCAACCGGCCTCGCCCTTGACGCTCAGGGCAACCTCTATGTGGCAGATACCTGGAACCAGCGGATTCAAGTTTTTGAACCTAACGAGCAAGGTATAGCTATCAATTACAAAACAGAATGGGAAATCGTTGGCTGGTACGGGCAATCCTTAGACAATAAGCCTTATCTAACGGTCGATAGCGAAAACAGAGTTTATGTCAGCGATCCCGAAGGCGTCCGAATTTTGGTCTTCTCTACAGAGGGCAAATTCTTGAATTATTGGGGTACATTTGGAGCAGGGGAAAATAACTTCAACCTGCCTACCGGCTTAGCCGCTGATGATGAAGGAAACGTATGGGTTGTGGATGCGGGCAATAATCGCATTTTGCGTTTTGACGTGCTAGAAGAGTAACATGTGATGAGTAAGGGTCATTTTTCACTCTTTATTCTTTACATTCTGTCAAGGCGTAATTGTTATTTTCATCACCAATAACAAAAAATACGCGGTGGTATAATTTACCCGCATTTTTGGTAAAATGGAATTGGCCAAGGGAAGCGAGAGCGTTCTTCGGCCAATTTTCATTGTCTATACAGTCACATGTCCCCTAGTAAAAAACGGGAGAAATACTTATATGAAACTACATGAATACTTATCAAAACGAACTTTCGAAAAATATGGCATTCCCATTCCTAAGGGAGAAGTAGCAGCCACGCCGTCTGAGGCGATGCAAATCGCCAAGGATTTAGGAGGCCGCGTCATTGTCAAATCGCAGGTGCTTGTTGGCGGACGAGGCAAAGCGGGCGGCATCCGCTTAGCCAATAATCCCCAAGAAGCTAAAAAAATAGCCTCTGATATTTTGGACATGGAAATCAAAGGCCTGCCAGTTCGAAAAGTCCTCATAGACGAAGCAGCAAATATCGAAAGCGAAATTTACCTCGGTATCACCAATGACCGCGCCGCTAGAAAGCCAATTATGATGGCTTCAGCGGAAGGCGGGGTAGAGATTGAAGAAGTTGCCCGCAAAACTCCCGAAAAAATCATCAAAATTCGCATTGATCCCCTTTTAGGGTTACAAGGTTACCAAACCAGAGATTTGGCAGCCGGAATCAATCTCCCCCGTGAGCAGTGGCGTGCTTTTGGGAAAGTGGCCTATGGTTTGTGGAAAGCTTATGCGGGGAGTGACGCTACCCTAGCGGAAATCAATCCCCTGGTTATCACAGCCGAAAACGAGTTGCTAGCCGTGGACGGAAAAATGGTGCTAGATGACAGCGCTCTTTTCCGCCACCCCGACCTCGCCGAGATGCGTGATCTTGACCTTGAAGCAGATGCTGAAATTGAAGCGCGTGAGCACGGGCTTTCGTACATCAAACTTGATGGCAGTATTGGCTGCATGGTCAATGGCGCGGGATTAGCCATGACAACAATGGATATTATTAAATTATTCGGCGGCGAACCGGCCAATTTCTTAGATATTGGCGGAGGCGCAGACGCGGAAAAAGTTGCCGCTGCCCTGCGTATCATTCTCTCTGACACCAACGTAAAGGCAGTTCTTCTCAATATTTTCGGCGGCATTACCCGTTGTGACCTAGTAGCTCAGGGTGTTGTTGATGCTCTCGAACAAGTAAAAACTGATGTTCCCATGGTGGTTCGTCTGGTGGGAACCAACGCTGAAGAGGGTCGTCAAATATTAGCCAACGCCAAAATGGAAACCGCAGAAACGTTGGTTGACGCGGCCAAGAAAGCAGTAGCCGCAGCCGAAAGGAACACCCTTAAATAGAAATTTTGAAACTACCTAAGTACAATGGAGATAATCTACTATGAGTATCTTAGTTAATAAAAATACACGCTTACTAGTACAAGGCATCACAGGCCGCGAAGGCTTATTTCATACTACAGAAATGGTTGCCTACGGCACAAATGTTGTGGCGGGTGTCACGCCGGGAAAAGGCGGCGAGTGGGTACTAAACGGCAAAATCCCCGTTTTCGACTCGGTAAAACTTGCGAAAGAAGCCACCGGCGCCAATACCTCTGTAGTTTTCGTTCCCGCTCGGTTTACGGCAGACGCCATTTTCGAGGCCGCCGATGCCGGTATTGAGCTAATCATCGCCATCTCTGAAGGCGTTCCCGTCCAAGATATGATGCGCGTTCGTAGTTACTTAGATCAAAAAGACGTTCGTTTGGTTGGTCCCAATTGCCCCGGACTGCTCACTCCCGGCGAGGCCAGGGTAGGTATTATCCCCGGCAATATCGCTATTCCCGGAAATGTTGGAGTAGTTTCTCGCTCTGGGACTCTGACTTACGAAGTTCTCTATGCCCTTAAAAATCTTAATATGGGCGTTAGCACTTGCGTGGGGATAGGTGGAGACCCAATCAATGGGACAAACTTCATTGACGCTCTACGTATGTTTGAAGAAGATCCTCAAACCGAGAAGGTGGTTCTCATTGGCGAAATTGGTGGCACAGACGAAGAAGAAGCTGCTAAATTTATTGCTAATCACATGAGTAAACCAGTGGCCGCTTTCATTGCTGGGCAAAGCGCTCCCCCTGGAAAACGCATGGGGCACGCGGGCGCGATTGTCCAAGGCGGAACTGGTTTAGCGAAAGATAAAATAAAAGCTCTTAAAGATGCAGGTGTAAAAGTAGCCAAACACCCCGAGGAAATTCCCACTCTCTTCTAAAGCTCGTTTAATTTTTTATGAAGATGTGTATCATCTCAATATTTTGGGGTGAGGCTAAGACCTCCGAGGTTTGCAGTACAAAAACCTCGGAGGTCTTGTCCCTGTTTATTGAGAAGATACGAAGATGTGTTTGCAAACAAATAACAAGACTTCCGAAATCTAATGTTTTTAAGATCTCGGAAGTCTTTGCTTAAGCATATTGAACAAGCTTTACTAGACGAAATAAAAGACAAATTACATATTATTCTCGACGTATTGAACTGCTTCTCCAACTGTAGTGATTGCTTGGGCATCCTCATCGGAAATTTCTCCGCCGAACTTGTCTTCAAATTCCATGATTAATTCAACTAAATCCAGGGAATCTGCTCCCAAGTCCTCTCGGAAACGCGCTTCTGGAACCACTTTCGCAGGATCAACTGCCAAAAGCTCTACAATAATATCTTTTACCTCTTTTAATGCATCAGACATATAATACTCTCCTTGCTCTCAAATTAGACCGTTCCAGAGAAAGAAGTCTTTCAAAAACACTCTATTAAACAAAAGGTATCATTTTTAGAATGTTTTAAAATTCTGGAACTACTTCTACGTAGAAACCTAGCCAACGATAGAATAATATCATAAGATTGGCCTATTCAACAAGTCCTTGAGAGTAGGCCAATTTTTACATATCGCCCAGTTGCAAATCCAAATACCAATCCCCTGCCGTTTTTTTGCGGTAAAATACTTTGGAACTCTTTAATTATGTTGAGACTTAAACCCTATACATACCATTCCATGAAATTTTGTAGACAAGCTATCCTCATTATTCATATAAACTTGACCATAGGAAGACATTAATGCTATCTAAAAACAGCACGAGAATATGGTTGATAATTTTATTTTTGACGTTAATGCTATTTGCCTCGTGTACAAAAGAGCAAGAACCGGCAATGAATTACCATATTGACCCCCGTTTCAGGGAAATTTACAATCAATTGAACTGGGATGAAACGCCCATTTTGGGGGAACCAATTTCAAGCTTGATTCACGTTCCTGAAAGCGACACAGAAAAACAATATTTTGAAAATGGGGTTTTGATATATAATCCAGAAATTTCTCCTCGTTTTTACCTAGAAGCATTAGACCCAGAAACAAATATCGAGTGTTCAGACGCGCCAGCGGAGTATCTCTCTGAAACTAATGTGCTGCATGTGAACGGATATATTATTTCTAAGAATTTTAGCGCTATCTACAATAAGTTTGGAGAACGTTGGCTGGGCAAGCCCATTACAAATACCTGCTGGTCACCGGAAAAGAGAAAACTAGAACAACATTTTGAGAATTTTGGTTTATATCAATTTGAAAATGACGCGCCGGACGTTGTCCACTTTATACCTTACGGGGCACAGAAATGCGCTAATATCAATTGCCAATCTGGGCTTGATAATACTACTCACCAAAATCTCCCCTCGCCCGTAGTGCTCACGGACATCTCCCAAGAAAAAGGCCGTCTTGAATTGGCTGTTTGGGAATATCAGCCTCAAATATCTTCTTCTCAAACCCAACAATTTGCCGCGTGTGTTTCTAATAATATTCCTGCCCAAGACTTCGCGTTAGAACTAAAAATATTCTTGCCCAATGGAGAAGAAAAGGGGTACCAATTTCCAACGGCAGATGAAAACGGATGTTCGTTCTTGGTTGGAGAAGCAATCCAAGCTCAAAACGGCACAACTATAGAATACCAGGTTTGTGTCATCATTCCTGGGATGCCCCCATTTTGCAAAAATGATAATTTCTTAATTACTGGGAATCCCTAACCATTTGCTTTATTCGCGGGCCTCACTAAGAGCTTTAACATCGGCAATTGGTGGGCCAAGGCTGAAAACCGTCAGCGTGAAAGGAATGCTTTGCCCGGGGGAAAGATCAACGCCTGTCACCCATTTTCTAATGCCAACGATGTTTTCTTCAGCATCATAAGCAATTCCCGCCACCCAAATTTGCTGGATGGAGGAATTTTCTTCCGCAAGTTGAATTGTCCCCGTTAGAGTGGCTTGCTGGCGGCCGGGGGAATAGCTAATGTCCTGCACAATAATTATAGTTGAGGCCATTTGCTCTGAAGCGGGGAGAGCAGTGAACAAGACTGCTGAAGCCTGAAAGTCTTCGGGGAGCGGCGGAGGGAAGTAAGCAGTAAGAGGCATGGCCTCTTGAGGATGCAAAACGTTGAGCGGGGGAATGGCTACGCTGCTCATCGCAATCTCGCCTGCGGCAGTGTATATGTTCACTACTGCCGAAATGTTTTCAAGCGCGGTATTTAGCGGATTGCTGGCTTCGACAAAGCACCACATCCCGCCATCACGGCTTGGCAAACAATGCGGTGACAAAAGAGAAACAGGAATAGGAGTAGTGATTGGCAAATTAGTAACAGTGTTTTCTTCTCCAGCGGGGATGATGATTTCTTCGCCGATGACCAGAAAATTGCTCTTGAGACCGGGGTTAGCCATGACAATATTATCAACTGTGATGTTATAACGCGCCGCAATCCCAGAGAGGGTATCGCCCTCTTGGATGGTGTAGGTGAACGGGGTGGAAGTGGGTAATACGGGTTGCTGGGTGGTTGTGGGGAGATGGATTGGGGATGGTGTAGGCGAGGGAGTGGCAAACACGTAAGGGGTTAAAGCACCACCCACGGTTCGCGTTGGGCTGGGGGGTGGGGGGGTGGCCCGTTGACAGGCACTGCAACCCAAGATGGCAAAAGCGCCAATAAGAATTATCTTCCACAAAATGTTTTTCATGCCCCCTATTATACCCTCTCTTGCTCATTATCTAGGGGTGTGCTACACTTTAATTAATTCCAGGTCGTCAGAAACGAGGGTCTAAAATGGTAGATGAGAAAATGTTCGCCCAGGTGGTTGAAGCTATTGAAAAAGGGCAGCGTTCACGCGCAAAAGATTTGCTAACCCGTCTTTTGAAAACCGATCAGCGCAACCCCGACCAATGGTTGTGGATGAGTTCTGTGGTGGATTCACGGAAGGAACAAATCTATTGTTTAGAGTCGGTTTTACGTTTGGACCCAGAGAATAAAGCAGCCAAGCGTGCCTTAATTTTGCTGGGAGGGATGGAACCAGGCGAGGGGGTTGTGCCTGTTCCCCCCGTGCGCAGAAAATGGGTGGACGAATTAGAAGAAGTTGAAGTTGAAGAAGAAAAACAAAAATCTCCGGCAACTTCGGGGAAAGTGCTGGGCTATATAAGCGCAGGGGTAATTGTAATTGGGCTAATATTAGGCGCTATTTTTATTCCTGGTGGGCGAGGTTTATTTCAACCGAAGCTGACAATCACTCCCCATACGTGGACACCAACTATCTCGCCAGTGCCTGTCACGCCTTCTCCAGCGGCTAGCTCAACTCCGGTTCCTATGTCAACAGGGATGCCGTCATTAAGCTCAAATTTAGAAGCCACTTATACACCCACTCCACCTTATGTGCTTACGCCACATCCCCAAGAAGCGTACCAGATAGCGATGCGCGCGTACTACGAAGGCAACTACGAGAAGATGCTCAATTTTATGCAGCAAATAGCTGATGCCGATGAAACAGCAGATGCTTATTTTTACGTTGGGGAAGCGCATAGGCTATTGGGACAATATTCACAAGCAATTAGGGCATACAACAAATCTTTGTCAGCAAATTATCTTTTCGCTCCTGCTTATTTGGGAAGAGCACAGGCGAAGTTAGCGCAAGACCCTTACGAAGAAGTAGAAGAAGATTTAACACGGGCAATTGAAAACGATCCTGGTTACGGCGCGGCCTATTTAGAGCGAGCGGCGTATTGGTTGCTTTGGCATCAACCCGAAGCGGCCTTGGAAGACGCTCAGACAGCAGCGTTATTGTTACCGGATTCTCCTTTCCCTTATTTGTATCAGGCTCAGGCTTTATTGGCATTAGGCGAAGTTGAAGGCGTACTGGCTTTGGCAGAAAAGACTCAAAGCCTAGACATAACAATTGTCGACACATATTTGGTGCTGGGCCAAATGTATCTCGCTGACGGTAACCCTGAAAAGTCGCTGGAGAATTTGAAGATTTATGATGTTTATTCCTCAGAAAACCCCTTAGAATATCTTGTCACATTGGGGCAGGCTTATTACGAAGTTGAAAACTACGAAGAAGCAGTAGAGATATTTACAGATGTATTAGATGTAGACGATGATAGGATAGAAATTCTTATTTATAGAGGATTAGCTTATATTGAATTAGGAGAATTTCAGAGTGCCATTAACGACACTTACGCCGCAAGAGAATTGGAGCCTAATTCTTTTCGGACAGGGTTCGCGTTGGGGAAGGCATTTTTCGCGGCTAAAAGGTACGATAACGCCGATTCTCAGTTTAAGGCGCAGGTGGGGCGTGCCGAGGATGATGTTCAATTAGCGCAGGCTTATTATTGGTGGGCGCTCACGCTAGAAGAATTGGGGGATGTTTATGAGGCTCGAGAAAAGTGGCAAGCTTTGTTGGAGCTTCCCGTTGAGGCTGTTCCCGAGGCTTGGCTGGCGGAAGCTGAGGCTCACTTGCACCCCACACCAACAGAAACCTCAACGCCCACATCTACGCCAACCCTTACCCCCACGCCCACAGATACCCCAGAGGAATGAACTTAGGAGTTGTCCAGGAATAACTTCCAACTTAGTGTAACTCTGCATTACAAAGGAAGACGCAATGAGATCGACCTCTTACTACCGTCTGGGGGTAACAATTGGAGGCTTAGCAATTTTTATTGCTGGTATTTTCTGCTATCCTTACCCAATAGAGCATATAGGTATAGGAATAGCGACAGCGTTATTTGTTGCTTTTCAAATAAACTTCCCTATTAGAGTATTATCTAAAGAAACGACCTCGATACATTTTATTGCCCTAGGAGTGGGGGTTCTGTACAACTTCCCCCTTAGCTTATTTGCCGTAACTTTGGGCATTGTGGCAGGGATGTTCAGCCGCTGGATAGGAAATTCTTTTTCGCAAAACATTAAATCCAAAGAACAGTGGTTAAACTTAGGATTTCTTGTAGGGCTAAATCTGATTCCCCTAACCTTTGTGTGGGTAATAGGCGGCTTGAATAGCAATCTGCTCAACTCTCTAATTTCTGATACCTATGCTTCTATTCGAGTCATAATTATTTTGCTTGCTTTCGCGGCAATTTACATAACTTTATATGTTATAGATTATTGTTCTCAAAAATCGCCTAAGAACAAGGCTTTTTATCATGATATAGCTTTCTTAGGTCTCATACATCTTATTTCTTTGCTATTTATTGGTATCACAATTTATACCTACCCACACGTCAAAATAATTTCTTTTGGCTTCATAACAATCCCTCTAACCATTGCTGAGTTTCTAATTTTCAGGCTTGGCAAAACCGTCCGCCAAGTTGAGAGGCAAATGGAAGAACTGGCTACGCTGAATCGCGTCAGCCGCACTTTACAATCCACCCTTGAGTTAAATGACTTGCTGCCCATCATTCACCAGCAAGTGACAACTTTCCTTGGAATCGACAATTTTTATGTTGCCTTATACGATCAAGATAAAAATGAAGTTTGGTATCCCTTAGCCGTAAAACATAATCAACGTCAAAATTGGTCCCGCCGACCTATGGAGAATAGACTAACAGACCGCGTTATCAAAGAAAGTAAACCAATTTTACTAACGCCCAAAAATCAACGCAGCTCCGATTATTTTGGCTTGCCTTCAAGCACTGAAACGCCCCAATCTTGGATGGGAGTCCCACTAATAACCTCCGAGCGCACACTCGGCTGTCTAGCGGTTATGCGCTTTGACCGCAACATAAATTTCACAGTTGATAACCTCAATCTATTAAGTACGCTCTCAGGCCAAGTGAGCGTAGCTATTGAGAACGCACTCTTATACGAAAATATCCAAAAGAGAGCATCACAGCTAGAGAGATTAAACCAACTCTCACAAGCAATTACCTCAAGCTTAAATATTGACCATGTTCTATCTCAAATATGTGATGCAGTTCAACAAATTGGAGGAAGCGACAAAAGCGCGGTCTACCTATTAAACACGGAGCACACTTTCGCTGCGCTAGCCTACACTAAAGGTTTATCCGCCGAATTTCAGAATCGCCATCACAGTTTTTCAATTGCCCAAGAAAATACTGAAGAAACATTAAATTTCAAAATTGTAGAAATAATTCCAGACATTTCTAAAATTAACTTATCTGGGGAATACCGCAACTTCATCCACCAAGAAAATATCCAAGCCCTAATGAGTTTCCCATTGAAAACCATTGAAGGTCAAGTAGGCTTTTTGCAAATCTACTTCAACACAATTCAATCTTTTCCCCCTCAACAACTAAACATATTATGGAATTTCGTTTCTCAAGCCTCATTAGCCATCTCTAATGCCCAACTGTACGCCAACACAGACCAAGCCCTCTCTCGCCGCGTCCAACAACTCTCTATCCTAGAAAAAATAAGTAGAGAACTTGCGGCAGAACTTGACCTAGATCGTTTATTTAACCTCATCCTCCAATACGCGCTGAAATTCACAAATGTCACAGTAGGAGGCGTAGCAATACTAGACAAACAAACAAATTTCTTAGAATTAAAAGCACGCCAAGGTTATGCTAACGATTTTTCCGGCAATATTGCCGCAATCGGAATAGTTGGACGAGTAGTACGCACCAAAAAAGCCCAAAATATACCTGATGTCCGATTAGACAAAGATTACTACGAAATACACGATGGGAGCACCCGCTCTCAACTAAGCGTCCCAATACTACATAAAGAACACCTTTTAGGTGTTATCAACTTAGAAAGCCCGCACCTAGAAGCATTTTCAGAAAGCGACCAAACCTTTATCTCCCAACTGGCAGCCCAAGCAGCCATTGCAATGATAAACGCAGAATTATACCAAGAAACACAAGAACGTCTAAATGAACAAATCTTGCTATACCAATTCGGCAGGCAGATAACAGGCACATTGGCCTTTCATCCTCTCCTGGAAACCATCCTAAACGCTATGACCAGCCTCTTGCGCCCTGCCGCGGCTGGTATTTATCGTTGGAACCCAGAAAAGGAGCATTACCTTCTATCTGAAGGAGTGCACCTTGACACAACATCTCAAAAGCGCCTCCCCGAGCAGCTAAGTCTAGCGCAAACCAAAGGACTTACTACAGAAAAAAACATCGCAGAATCCGAACTAACTCCCTGCAAACAATGCCAACAACTAGGAATTTGCCTCACTACAACCCAGCAGCCTTTAGCTTTCGCGCTCTTCCACTTACCTATCTCACGAATTATTTCAGACGAAGAACACAAATTACTCGAGGCCATGGCCATACAAGGAGCCATCACCCTCCAAAGCGCACAACTTTTCTCTAGCGCCACCCGAGAGCGAGACCGCTTAGACGCAATCTTAGACTCAGTTGGTGAAGTAATATTAATGATTGATGAAGATGGTCGTATCTTATTGGCAAATAACCGCATCCAGCCCCTTACCAACACCAAACTCAACGAGATTATCGGCGTACACTTCAACCAACTCCCAACGTCAGTGCAAACCGTGCTCGGCCTATTAGATGATAATGTCACTCCATTAGAAGAAATATGGTCAGGAACGCTTGCTTCTTGGCCCGCAAAAGAAACCTACAAAATCAAAAGGCCTAATTTTGAACGCATTCTTGAGCGAGGCATCTTTCCCATAGGCGGAGACCAGAACGAAGCGCAAGGAAAAGTAATTGTCCTCAGAGACATTACCGAAGAAATCCACATCCAACAAGACAAAGAATTAATCAGTGAAACACTGGTTCACGACCTCCGTTCCCCCACCAGCGCCATCTTGGGAGCCTTAGACTTAATGGCAGACATACTCCCCGATGATGAAAACAAGGGCATACTCACCCAATCGTTGAATGTAGCCCGGCGCAGCACAATGCGAGTTTTGCAGTTGATTCGCTCCCTATTAGATATTTCCCGTTTAGCATCAGGAAACCTAGAGCTGCTCCTTGACTTCACCGATATTCATAAAATTGTAGACGATATTCTCATTGAATTCATTTCCCAGGCTAACCAAGTCGGTGTCATTTTACAAAACGATCTCCAAGACAACTTGCCAAAACTCTGGATAGACACAGATAAAATGAAACGAGTTATTTCTAACCTGATAGATAACGCGATAAAGTTCACCCCAGAAGGGGGGAAAGTAATCCTTTCGGCAGCCCCGCACGGAGACGATAAACTCTTATTCCAAGTCCAAGATACTGGGCCTGGAGTTCCCACTGACTATCGAGAAAAAATATTCGAGCGTTTTGCCCAAGTCCCAAGCACTAGAGGCCGCAGGCGAGGCTCAGGGCTGGGATTAACGTTTTGTCTTCTGGCAGTGGAGGCTCATGGAGGCAAAATATGGGTCAACAACCGCCCCGAAGGCGGCAGCGTATTCAGCTTTATCTTACCCTTAGAAGGCCCTCAAACAGACGGAGAGCAAATTATTAAGCGTTCTCATCTTGCTAATGACTACTAAAAGCGCTATAATACTGGGTGGTTTTGAAAAACAAGTTATATTTTCCGTAGCAGTTGAGGTTAAATTATGCCTATTTACACATATAGATGCGAAAATTGCGGTGTACAATTTGATAGACGACAAAAATTCAGCGATGATCCTTTGACAATCTGCCCAGAATGTGAAACTCCAACCTTACACAAGGTTTATTTGCCCGTAGGAATCGTTTTCAAAGGGTCTGGTTTTTATTCCACAGACAATAAATCCGCCTCTGGCAGAAAAAGCTCTCGCAAACTAGACGCCAGCGAAAGCTCCCAGCCAAAGGCCAAAAAAGCCGCTGCCTCTAAACCTGACAGCGGTGACAGCAAATAAACTTGTGAAAGCCCACTAAGAAAAAAACTCCCCAGATGGGGAGTTTTTCTTTTAAGAATCTGCTAGCAACTTATTCGGGACTTGCGGATTTTAGAGGAAAGTGCCGCGCGGGGGCGTGAGAGAAACCTCCCAGCGCGGGGTCGCACATAAGCGGAGAAAACCAGGGGGAATGGTCTTGCGCCGGGATTTGGCCTTATCCAACCCCCGGCCATTACGCCCCTCTCCATCCCTCTCAAAAGCGCCATCAACCTTCATCAACAATGTAAGCTTTCGCTTCGGGCGGAAAGGGTGTAGCTCCACGCTTGAAGTTAAAGCCAGAAGCTCCGGGGTGGCCTCCTCCCCCAAATTTGCGGGCTATTTTAGAGACATCTATTTCATCAGAGTAGAGACTAACAAAAGTTTTCAGTTCTCCGTTTTGGACGTTGTCAACGTAGCAATAAGCTATCTGATAGCCCAGTTCTCGAATTCTGGCGCCAAGGTCGCCGTTTCCACTGCGATTGATAACCAGGGTGCGATACCCCTCGAATCTGGCCGGATAACCATAGTTATTAACTTCCCCTCTAATGCTGCGCAAACGCGCATCTAATAGCACTGCGCCTTGGTCAATGATGCGCTGAACAGCCTGCTTATCATTATTTAAGAGCGGCTCCCAAAGTTTGTCGTTCTCGGGCTGGTTATATTGTTGGAAGAGACCTTCGCTAAACGCCCCTGTATCTTTCTCTGCCCAACGCCAAATATCTCTATCTCCAACTAGAACAATGGCTTGAGGCACTTCGTCTGACGGGTAAAAATAACGCCAGGTGAGTACGCAAGCGGCCTCTGAGGTGTCGCGAGCGCCATCCCATTCCATAGAGATAGTTCCCAATTCGTCCAATGCCGATTGATGATGGTCAATCCAAATTAGGCTTTTGGTGTCGACAATATGCTGCATATCCGCCGCGGGGAGAGAAAAGTCAACTATGACCACCTGCTCGGCGGCTTCAATTTTATCCCAAGGAATGGGATTTCCGTAATTTATTTCGTGTAGAACAATTTCTGAACCTAATGCTCGCCGGACAATAGCAGCCGAGGCGCGTCCATCGGCATCGTTATGATAAAGACAAAGTGTAGGTTTATTTTTCATAAGAATTGTTTGATGTGGTAATGGCAAAAAAGCAAGTGATGTCACTTACTATCTACCCCTTGCCTTTTAAATGACTATCATGGGAATAGGAATAAAAACTAAAACGAATATTACCAAACCCAAGCGGGCAAAGAATTTGCGCTTGGGGTCTAGTTCTGTGATTTGGTCAAGGGGTTCGGCATGGGCGCGGCCAAATATTAAAATTAGGAAAACCCATAACCACCATCCGCTCCATGCCGTGCCCAAAAGGACTAAGCCGCCGATAATGAAGGGAAGAATTTTCTTAGCTTTGCGTCCCAGCAAAACGTAAATCAAGTGTCCACCGTCCAGTTGCCCGCAGGGGAGGAGATTCAGGCCTGTGACGAATAATCCCGCCCAACCAGCCCAAGCCACAGGGTGGATGACCACATCCAGCCCTCCAGAGGGAAGAGGAGTCCCAATAAAAAAGTAGCGTATCCAATAAAGGATGGGCGCTAATCCCCCATAGCTGGCAGGGAGCGGCAGCCATTCTCCATGTACAAGATATTTTAGAAGCAAGTAAAGGATAGAGTTGCCCTCAAAGCCAAAACCAGCGGGAATAATTGCGGGCAATTTTTCAACCGATGAGAGCCATAACCCAAGAATGGTGATGGGCACGGCGACTATGAAGCCCGCTAATGGGCCTGCGAGGCCAATATCTAGCAAAACTCGCTTGTTCTTGGGAGGTTCTTGCAAACTAATGAAGGCTCCCATTGTTCCTAAGGGGTTGAGGGGGAAGGGGATGAAATAGGGCAAGGTGACGGCTGTGCCATGGCTGCGGGCGGCAAAATAGTGTCCGAATTCATGCGTTAAGAGAATGCCCAGCAAACTGGCGGTAAAGGCGAATGCTCGCCCTAAACTGGGCTGAACGGCGACCCACATAGCTGCTAAATCGGATGTCACAGGGCCAGTGTAGCTAGCTAAAATCCCCGCGAAGATCACGCTAATTACGGTAAGGGCAAACAGAAGAATATTTACCCATATTTTGGTGGGTTTGCCGTGAAATAGTCCCTCTTGCAAGATGACTATGTGTTTTCCATCTTGTTTTCGAAATAAGGGGGTGATTTGATGAGGCTCAAGGGATTGGGCTAATTTATCATACGCTTCTTGAGAGGGTAGTTGAAGTTGTCCTTGGTAACGGACTAAGTACTTATCTTCTGGGCGTCCCCAGACGATTTGCTCAATGCGTAGTATTTGCCCAACTAAATTATTTAATATTTCTTCTTTGGATAATGTATTCATTGGGTAGTTTGTTAGTTTAGTAGTTGATTAGCATAAAGGTCAAGACTTCGGAAATCTCCAATAATTTTGAAAGTTTCCGAAGTCTTCATTTGCCTTAAGAAAAGGCGGGAGTGGATGGGAGTCGAACCCACTGCGGCTCGCAACGCGACCCGCCAACGATGTTGAAGACCGGGGAGCCCACCGGGACTCAACCACCCCCGAGCAGAGAAGATTATAATTGGTGATGAAGTTTGTGTAAAGTTGGGGTTTGAAACTGAAGCCTCGGAGGTCTTTAAGATTTCCAAGGTTTGTTTAAGCAAATTTGGCACAATTATTATTGCGACAACAGGTAGTATCAAGAAGTTTGTGTAAACAGCACCTTAGTACTAGACTTTTGACAAAATGAGTTTAAAAATAAGCGGAACTGCATCAAAACAAGAAGTATGGCCGACAAAAGAAATACCATCAAATTGGAACGGTTCCGCTTTCAAGTATACCAGAACTTTAACAAGCGAACCGATACATAGACAGATGTAATAAATTCTTCCAAAGGTAAAGACGCGGATTCACTAGACGGTTACCGAATTTTTAGAGAGCACTCAAAGGTTGTTGGAAAGTTCTGCCCCCACCCTGCCTCCCCCAAATGCGACAAAAAACGGTCGAATTTAGGGGAGGAGAGCGACTTCCCCCCAAATTCCTGCGTTTGGCATTTGGGGGGATTTAGAGGGGGGCTAAGGTTTAACCAACAACTTTTTAGCACACCCAATTTTTAACTTGTTTTCTTCCATATAGTTTAGTATGATATAG
>QMOK01000038.1 GCA_003648195.1 Chloroflexota bacterium
AATTCTATTTTGATGAACTTTACCATGCCACTTTCATTCAAGGGGCCATAAAACTGGCTGATCTTTCCTATAATTTTGATTATAACTGGGTTATTAATCCTATTGTCAATTTGGTTGGACGGACAGGTGTGCTGCTTTCTAGAGGCCTGGGTGTCTTCGATTCAACAGTTATCGATGGCCTTGTCAACTTGGTTGGACGAGGTGGTGTATTGAGTGCTGTTTTCAGCGGTTTCTTTGATAACAAGGTCGTGGATGGAATTGTCAATGGCCTAGCTACAGTGACTGGTTGGATAGGAACCAATATTCTACGGCCTATCCAAACTGGCAAGGTTCAGAATTATTTATTAGTTGTATTAATTTCAGTTCTGGCCTTATTAGGGTTGTATCTGGTCTATTAGACCACAAAAACATAAACGAGGAGTTAATAATGAATTTTCCAATTTTGAGCGCAATTACCTTTCTCCCTTTGCTGGGGGCTTTGATCACATTCTTCATTCCAAAGGATAAAGAAAAGACGATTCGATGGACAGCGACAATTTTCAGCCTTATTCCTTTAGCACTATCTGTCTATATATACGCTGTCGTTAGAGCTGATCCAGGTGAAATGCAGTTTATGGAAGAATATACTTGGATACCCTCCGCTGATATTTTCTATCGCATGGGTGTAGATGGACTAAGCGCTATTATGTTATTCCTTACCACAATCCTTTCTACTCTGTGTTATTACTACTCTATTTACACAATTAAAGACAGGGTCAAGGAGTACTATTTCCTCTTCCAATTGCTGCAATTGGGTATGAGCGGAGTTTTCGTTTCTCTGGACTTCGTCTTCTTCTACCTTTTCTGGGAGATTGGGTTAGTTCCCATGTACCTGTTAATTGGTGTTTGGGGCGGCGCGAGACGCATCTACGCTTCAATCAAATTCTTCCTATATACTCTTACAGGCAGTGTAGCCATGTTATTGGCTATTATTGCCGTTTATCTGAACGTAGGAACATTCAATATTCTTGATGCAGCTGCGGCACAGCCCTTCGCTGGGAACTTTGCAGCAGCCTCGATTGCTTTTTGGGCATTCTTCATCGCCTTTGCAATCAAAGTGCCTCTGTTCCCCTTCCACACCTGGTTGCCAGATGCCCACACAGAAGCCCCCACCACAGGAAGTGTTATCCTGGCTGGTGTCTTGCTTAAATTGGGGGCCTACGGCTTGATCCGCATAGTTTTGCCCATATTCCCTAAGCCTTTCGCCTACTATTCTTATAACGTGCCCATCATTCCCATTTTGGCGGTGATCAGCATAGTTTATGGAGCTTTAGTTTGTATGGCTCAATGGGACCTCAAAAGACTGGTTGCCTACTCCTCGGTTAGCCACATGGGTTATGTTGTTTTAGGCATTAGTGCTGCCGCGGCCTCCTTAGCTATCAATGGTGGCGAAGAAATGACAACTAGCGCAATCATGGGACTCAACGGGGCCTCACTGCAATTGTTTACCCACGGTATCATCACTGGGGGTTTGTTTTTCCTGGTGGGCATGATCTATGAACGCGCTCATACTCGTCAGATCAAAGATTTCGGTGGCCTGGGAGCCAAAGTGCCTTATTATTATGGCGTTGTGCTAATTACTGGCTTCGCTTCTCTGGGATTACCCGGATTGGCCGGTTTTTGGAGTGAGTTCTTTGTTTTCCGTGGAACCTTCGCCATCATCCCCGTTTTCGCAATGATCGGTGTCGTGGGCATTGTCTTCACCGCCGCCTACATCCTCTGGAAAATCGTCCAAAACGTATTCCTGGGAGAATTTGATCAAGACAAATGGGATAAAGCCACACACCACGCCGAACTTACCGATTTAGCTACCTTTGAGAAAATTACCATGTGGCCTTTGATTATCTTGATGGTGCTGGTAGGCTTTTATCCTTCCGCAGTCGTGGCCCTTTTCAATGGTGTTTCCACGGCGTTGCTTAGCAACTTCTAACAGCCAATAAAGAGAGGCTATCAACGTGCAAACTTTACTATTTCTGCTCCCTCAACTAATCCTTTTTCTGAGCGCATTGCTCGTATTTGGGATTGATCTGATAGGAAGCAACGAGAAAAAATGGCTGTCAAATCTGGCCCTGGGGGGGGGCGTGGCATCCTTGATGGTGGCCGTCTACCTTATGGTAGGCGTTGAATTACCAACTGAACCAATCCTGGGGGGGATGCTGGCCATGGATACCTTTGGGATTTACTTCCAGGCCTTTGCTGCTCTGGCAGTGAGTTTGGTTATCGTCTCGTCCATCGGTTTTATGCGGGAAAGGACGCCCTACTCCGCCGAGTTTTACAGTCTTATTCTCATTGCTGGCTTTTCTGTTACTTTGGTAGCTATCGCCGCCGATTTAATCATGATCTATGTGGCGTTTGAGTTACTGAGTATCACTTCCTATATCTTGACCGGCTACCTGCGCAATGATCCCAAATCTAGTGAGGCGGCTGTCAAATATTTTCTCTACGGGGCTATGGCCTCGGCAGCCATGCTTTACGGTATGTCTCTCCTTTATGGAGCAACAGCTTCAACGGAACTGAGTGTTATTGCCAGCACATTACTGGGCATGGATGCCTCTTTGCGTTGGGTGATTTTCCCAGCTATAATTCTTCTCCTGGTAGGCTTTGGCTTCAAAATTGCCGCCGTACCATTCCATCAGTGGTCGCCTGATGCTTATGAAGGCGCGCCAACGCCGGTGACAGCTTTTCTATCTGTTGGTCCTAAAGCGGCCGGTTTTGCTGTTTTGATGAGGGTTTTATTCATCGCCTTGCCCAGCTTCAGCACCGATTGGATGGCTTTATTATCGGCTATTTCCATGATGACCATGACCTTGGGCAATATGGTAGCTATCAGCCAGAAGAACATCAAGCGCATGCTAGCTTATTCAAGTATCGCCCATGCCGGTTATATACTGATGGGAATCATATCCTGGGATAAGTGGGAGTCAGGAAGTATCTTCGATGGCTTTAGTGGTGTGCTCATCTATTTGCTGGTATATCTCTTTGCTAATTTGGGTGCCTTTGCCGTGGTGATTGCCTTCGAGAATGCAACGGATTCAAATAAAATTGAAGATTACGCCGGTCTTATGAAACGTTCACCCCTACTGGCTGGCACCATGATAATTTTTCTGTTATCCTTGGTAGGCATTCCCGGAACGGGAGGTTTCATAGGAAAGTTCTTTGTCTTTGGGGCAGCTATCCGAGCGAATTTCTTTGTCCTTGCTGGCGTTGCCCTTGTGAACAGCGTTATCGCCGCTTTCTATTATTTGAATGTAGCGCGTTATATGTTCTTCCAGCAACCCAAAGAAGAAATCCAAACCCCTATAGAACCTTCATCGGGGCTTAAGGTGGCTTTGGCCGTGACATGTGTCTTGACGTTGGTTTTGGGCCTTTATGCCCAGCCATTCTTCCAATTAGTACAGAACTCACTTTTTTAAGATACCATTTTGGCTCATCTACAGTAAGTATGCGGGAGAAAAAGGTGAACCTCGTCTTGATCAGAGGATCCGCTATACTTCAGCAAAATGCAAAGTGTATACAGACGACTGGGCTGGGAAGCCTACAATTATTTATTGCGCCCCGCATGCCATAGTTTGCCATTCCGATGGCAAATGGGTGCGAGGTGATGATGGGGACGGCATACGCGAAGTGCATACCAATTCTATTGAAGGCATGTGGATTGATGTTCACAATTTCTTACGTCTTTTCAAGGGAATTCATAGCGGTTATGTTGCTATGCTTGAATTCTGCAGAAACTTGAAATGTGTTTTGCCTGGCTTCATCTCTTCAATTATCAAAATGCATACTTTTACCTAATGGACTGAAAGCTTTATAGGACGTGGTGCGTTTGCATATCCTATATTTTTTTGTATGCGATTCCCCCTGTGGTTTTCGTCGAAATAGAACATAGGTTGTTGAGAAACTTAGTTTTAACTTAGGAGTGAAGTTTATGGATACAGATTTATTAGCGCACGTTTTTGTTATTGTTTCTGGGGTATTGGGACTGGCGGTTCTTGCCGGCCTTTATTCATGGCTGAAAAAACAAGACCCAGGGACAGAACGTATGCAAGAAATTGCCGGTTTTATTCAAGAAGGGGCAAATGCCTTTCTGCGCCGTGAATTTCTGACTATTACTCCCTTTATTATAGGACTTGCTATTTTGCTTTATTTTGCAATGCCAGAAGCGAAGTGGCAAATTGCCGTTGGCTTTGTTATGGGGGCGGTGTTCTCTTTGTTATCTGTTTATATTGGTATGAATGCAGCCACACGGGCCAATGTCCGCACAACCCAAGCAGCTCGTACTTCCATTGGTAAAGCTCTTACAGTTGCCTTCAGGGGTGGCTCAATCATGGGCTTGTCTATTGTCACTTTCAATATGCTTGGAATTGTCCTGATGATGTACTTATTTGGTATTGGCAAAGAAAATCCACACGATGTTAGCATGTTGGTTGGGTTTGGCTTTGGAGCCAGTCTTTCAGCCCTCTTTGCTCAACTCGGAGGCGGTATTTACACCAAAGCCGCTGATATTGGTGCTGACCTGGTGGGCAAGGTTGAGGCCGGTATGCCCGAAGACGATCCTCGTAACCCTGCTGCTATCGCCGACCAGGTTGGAGACAATGTTGGCGATTGCGCTGGCCGTGGTGCAGACCTTTTTGAATCCGGCAGCGATAATGTAATTACTACTATGATGGTTGCTTCTTCCCCTATTTTTATCGCTGAATATGGTTGGGCCGGGGTTTTGTTCCCGCTTTTCGCCAGAGGTATTGGCGTTATTGCCACCATTATTGGTGTCTTTTTGGCGCAAGGAAAAGACGATCAAAATCCCATTAAAGCTGTTAATATTAGCTTCCTGACTACTGCCCTCGTGAACTTAGCTGGCTTTTATGCTTTATCTCACTGGATAATGAAAGATATTGGCCTCTTTTGGGCTCAGGTATTGGGTATGGTGGGTGTGCTCGGTATTGTGGTTATCGTTCAGTATTATACTGGAGCCCATTCAAAACCGGTGCGTAGCATTGCCCGCAATGCGCTCGGCGGCCCTGCTCTGACCATCCTGGAAGGTTTTGCCTATGGTATGGAAAGTACTGTATGGGGTATTTTCCTGGTAGCCAGCATTATCTTAGGCGCTTTTCTCATGGGAATTGGTAAGGGGAGTGGTGAAATTATAGCTGTGTTTTACATTGCTGCTGCCACGATGGGCATTAAGGAAATGAAGGGCATCATTATGGCTGGCGATACATTCGGTCCTATTGTTGACAATGCCGCTGGTATTAGCGAGATGTCTGGCCTGGGCGAGGAGACTCGCAAAGTTGGCGATTCTCTGGATGCTGTGGGCAACGTTACCAAAGCTCTGGCGAAAGGCTACGCTATGGCGGCTGCAACCATGGGCAGCATGGTCATCCTTTTGGCCTATCTCTTCGAGATCGCTCGCTTGGACGGTACCATTCATCTGACAGCAGATCTGACGAAGCTTAGCGATTTCGTTGTCATCAATATTGTTAATCCTGCTAATATAGCAGCTGTATTTGTCGGCATTGCTATGCCATACTTGTTCTCGGGATTGACCATTAGAGCTGTTAACAAAGGTGCATACCAAGTAATGGAAGAAGTGCGACGTCAGTGGAGGGAGATTCCAGGTCTACTAGAGGGTAAAGCTAAGGCTGATTACGCCAAGGCAGTTGACCTGACTACCGTGAATGCTTTACGGGAAATGGTAGCGCCGACTCTCATTTCACTTGTCATTCCTGTGGTGATTGGTTTTATCTTAGGCCCTTGGTCACTGGCCGTTTTCTTGATCAGCGTGACAGGCTCCTCAGCAGCATTAGCAAGTGCCCAATTCAACGCTGGTGGCGCGCTAGATAACGCCAAGAAATTGATTGAAGAAGGCGAGTACGGCGGAAAAGGCTCTGATGCCCACGCCGCTGCGGTATCTGGTGACACTTTTGGTGATCCCCTCAAGGATACTGCTGGCCCTGCCTTGCATATTTTGATTAAGTTGCAAAGCATCATGTCCATTACTTTGTTGCCGATTTATATGAAATATGGTTTGAATTTATTTCACTAGAGGTAACCGTTCACTCCCCTCCGAACGGGAAGATCATTCAGACAAAAATCGCCTTCAAATGATATATCCTTGAACGTTCGCGGGAGAGGTGTGAATAATTACCACTAGAGTTTGATTGCATAAATCCGAAAGAGACCAGGGTTTTTAAGAAACCTCTTCTACCTGATCAATTTCTTAAACTTGTTCAGATGTGTGTGCAAAGTTCTGGTTTTGTGAAATCTTATCTGTTATAATACGGTGAAGATGGAAACGAAAAAGAATGAAACAAAGAATAAAATAGAGAATAAGAAAGGGGTGCCTACCCTGCATACCGGAGCTATCCTGGCTCAAGGCGTTGCTCAGGTGGGTTGCCTTACTTTAGCAATTGTCTTGGGGGGCTTAGGCTTGGGATTATTGTTGGATAGTAAGCTGGAAACCAGCCCATGGTTTACTTTAGGCTTGATCTTAGCAAGTGTACCGATTAGCTTGGTAGCGGTAGCCCGAGTAGCATTATCTACTGCCCGCCAAGCTACTTCTTCTCAACCTGAGGAACCGAATGAGGGAGATGAGGAATGAAAAAATTTGGCAAAGTTTTAGTTGCCGTGGTTGCTGTTGGGTTACTAGGCGTGAGTTTCATATTAGGACCTTTGGGTGAAGGCTTTGTGGTACGGCCGTTTATCCAGATGCCAGCGGAGTTTTTCCACATTGGGGCCGTACCGGTCCCGAACTCGTTAGTTGGCGCGTTGATTGCCGACTTAGTACTTATTATTGGCATGGCAGTAGGTACTCGTCGTATTCGAGCTGGCAATTCAGAAGCCTTGGTACCAACAGGAGCGCAGAACTTCGTAGAGATGATTTACGAGTTTATCGCTGACCTCTTGGGGAATATTTTGGGAGAAAAGGGCAAAAAGATGTTGCCTTTGTTGCTTACTTTTTTTCTCTTTATTCTTGTTGCTAACTGGATTGAGTTATTCCCGGGCTTTGATTCTATTGGCGTCATTGAGCATGTCCACGAAGGCCATGCGGGTAACGCCATTCAATCTGCGGGACCCTTTAAAATGTTGACAAATGAACCGGGAGAATACACGCTGGTTCCTTACATGCGAGCAGCCGCCACTGATTTGAATATTCCTTTAGCACTGGCTCTGGTGTCGGTCGTCATGACCCAGGTATTTGGTATCCAGGAATTAGGTTGGAGTTATTTCTCTCGCTTTATTAACATCAAGGCCCTGACAAAAGGGGGCATGATGGGCATAATAGATTTTGTTGTGGGCTTGTTAGAGACATTGAGTGAGTTCATCAAAATCATCTCGTTTGCTTTCCGGTTATTTGGGAATGTTTTCGCTGGCATGGTGCTATTGCTGGTTATCTCATCGCTTTTGCCATTCATGGTGCCGGTAGTGTTTTATTTCTTAGAATTATTTGTAGGGGCTGTTCAGGCTTTGGTTTTTGTGATGCTCACGTCAGGCTTTATTGTAGTGGCAATAGCAGGACACGGCGACGATCATTAGCTTTGTTGTCTGTTTTGCATACACCCTTAGTTTAACCTAACTTGAAAGTGTTGATATATTTTTGTGGAGGAAGTTTTTATGGAAAAAGAAGCAGTAAAACTTTTAGCTGCGGGGTTAGCGATCGCATTGGGATCTCTTGGCCCTGGTATAGGTATTGGCCTGATTGGTTTTGCTGGAGCTCAGGCTACCGGACGCAATCCAAGCGCGGCGGCTGGTATTTTGACTAATATGATTCTCGCCATTGCTTTTGCGGAAGCCGTTGCTATTTACGCCTTAGTAGTTGCGTTAATCCTGCTCTTTGTAGTGTAAGGAGGTTAGGATGGATGCTTTAGGGATCAATCCCTGGATATTGTTGGCGCAAATTGTCAACTTCGCTGTTTTGTTGGTGATCTTGCGAGCCGTGGCTTATAAGCCGATTCAAAAAATGCTTTCTGAGCGTAGTGAGCGTATCCAGAAACAGATGGAAGACGCTGAATTTGCTGCCAAAGCTAAGGCAGAGGCAGAAGCTCAACGAGATGAACTTTTGACTGAAGCCAGGCAAGAAGTTCATAAAATTACTGCTGATGGTAACGCTCAACTTGAAGTTATGAAAAAAGCGGCTACTGAAGAAGCGCAACAGCAAGCAGAAGAAATTCTCTCCGATGCTCGCCAGAAAGCCGAAGAAGAGCGAAACAAAATTCTAAGTGGAGTACGCGGCCAAATTACAGCCCTTGCCACTGCTGTAGCTCAGCAGATTATTGGCAAGGAACTTAACGAAGAGCGTCAACGCGCTTTGGTCGATTCATTCTTCAGCGGTATTCGAGAGGGGCGGGTGGAAATACTTCCAGAAGAAACGGAAGTAACTGAAGCCCCCGTGGTCGTTACCAGCGCTATCCCGCTCACCAAAGACGAACAAAACACAGTTCATCGCGACTTGGTCAAATTATTGGGCGATAGTTTTGAATTATCGTTCCAGGTTGATGCGAGTATTTTGGGTGGCCTGGTAATACATATTGGCAATCGCATAATAGATGGCAGCGTCACCGGACAATTAAAGAAACTCCAAGAATCGCTGGCATAATCAGAATTAATTACGTAAAGAAAAGTGCGAAGCAATCTTTTTATAGAGGGTTGCTTCGCACTTTTGTTGTTTTTGATAAGCTTGGGGGTAGATACTGCTATTTAGCTGCCCGTAATGCCCTAACTTGTTCCCCCGCATGATAAGAAGACCTTACCAAAGGCGCACTCTCTACCCATCTGAAACCAAGTTCTAGACCAAATCCTTTTAGCTCAGCGAATTCATCGGGGTGATAGTAACGGATGATGGGGTAATGCCTGCGGCTGGGTTGAAGGTATTGCCCAATGGTCAGGATATCCACTCCCCAGTCTCTGAGATCGCGCATAGTGCTCTTGATTTGCGGCATGGTTTCCCCCAGGCCAACCATCAGCCCCGACTTGGTGAGTACGTCTGGGGCGAGCTTCTTAGCGTTCACAAGAGTGGCTTTCGAGTATTCGTACTTGCTTTGGGGTTGAACTTCTTTAAAGAGCTGGGGCACAGTTTCTACGTTATGGTTAAGCACGTCTGGGCGAGCGTCCATGACTATTTTTAGAGCCTCCACGCTGCCTTTGAAGTCGGGAATCAACACCTCTATGGTGCACTCAGGCTGAAGTTCGCGAATCCGCCGAATGAGGGCGGTAAAAATGGGGGCACCACCATCGGGACGTTCGTCACGGTTCACACTGGTAATCACCACGTGTTTTAAGTTCATCTCCCGCACCGTTTGGGCAACCCGCTCGGGCTCATCCCAATCTACCGCCTTGGGCCGTCCGTGCTTGACATCACAAAACTTGCAGGCGCGGGTGCATATATCTCCTAATATCATAAAAGTCGCTGTGCCAGATCCCCAACATTCTCCCCGATTGGGACACATGGCCTCTTCGCAGACGGTGTGCAAAGAATGCGCGTGGACAAGGTGGTTGACCTCGTGATAATTTTTGCTTTTATCTATTTTGACGCGAATCCAAGGAGGACGCCGCTTGGGAGTGGTGTCTATTTTTTGGGGATCAACACGAGCGCGGGTAGGAGCATTGGGCATAATGTCACTCTAGCTGCGATGTGCAGTGTGGGCAGCGTGTAGCCTGGAGGGGGATGGTGGTGGCGCAGTAGGGGCATTCTTTTGTGGTGGGGGCGGCAGGAGCGGCTTCTTCTTCATGATGAAGTTTATTTATGCCGCGCACAATTAAGAACAGCACAAAGGCAATGATTAGAAAACTAATAATGGCGTTGATGAAAAGGCCAAAATTGATAGTCACGGCTCCTGCGGCCTGAGCGTCTGCCAGAGTGGCATAAGGGCCAACCGGGTCACCAGCCTTGAGCAGCGCATGAATATTTGTGAAATCCACTCCGCCTAGCACCAACCCGATAGGGGGCATAATCACATCATTGACTAGCGATTTGACGATAGTTCCGAAAGCCGAACCAATGACGATGCCGATGGCCATATCGAGAACGTTTCCACGTAAAGCAAAATTTTTAAATTCCTTGAACATAGGTTCCTCCTAATGAAATGTAATATGGTTTTGTAGCGTGTTAAAAGCCCATGATTTCCCTGGAATTATACCAGGCTGCGGGGATTGGGATAGAAAAGAATTGTCTTTTTGGCTCATATATAAATATTGCGCAAAGAGATATGAAAGTCGTCCTACGAAAGCGTAACGCGATATTTATATCGCCTTTCCCTGCACGCTTTCAACAGATGATCCGTCTTTTTTGTTTGGCTGTTCAGAGGTTTTGTGTTTCCCCTCTCTGCCCCGCGCTTCTAAACCTATCATACTCGGCTGGGATTTCGATCCCAAATTTATCGCATAGCAACCTGACATCATGGTAGTCGTTTTCGTCCAACTCGTAGCCGGTGTGAAAGTCCACCAACCAATTGGCGGGAACGCATCTCACGGGATGCCCGTTGATGATACCCTTACCTTGCAAGGAATCAAAAGGGTATTTAACTCCGAAGATATTATTGCCCTTTTCGTCAAAGGTGCAGGAGTGAATATCGACCAAACGCCCCTCGTCATCACCGAGAACGAAATTGCATTCCCAGGTATCACCGCGCGGTACGTCTTTATATCCTCTTGCCTTCAGCAGTGCCCGAATTTCCCCTACGTCTTTATGCTCTACAGCCACGTCTAAATCTTCATGGAGCCGCGTTTGTTCCCCAAGGCAGGCGTCCACACCCCAGCCCCCATCAATAATTACTTCAATGCCATGTTGGTTCAAAAGCCGTACAATGTTTATGACGTCTTCTGCGGGCATTTCGGGTTTATTTTTTGGCATAATTTCCTTTTAGACTTCCGAAGTCTCCGAGACTTCGGAAGTCTGGGTTTGTTAGCGCAGTTTCAGCAGAGCAAGAAAACCGACCGGCGGCAATATAACAATGCCGTGATATTTCCCAAGAGAGAGAAGATGGTCATCTCCGCTGATGATAAACGAAGCATTCGCGGTAACGGCACATTCCAGCACGCGATTATCATCAGCATCATTCTCTATCTCATTCAGCCGAAATTCAGGAGCAACTAAAATGGACACCCTTTTTAGGCATTTGAGGAGCAAGCCGATTTTCTCTTGTGGTTCCCGAAAATATTTTCTAATTCGCTCATAGCTAAGTACCAATTCTTCGAGAAGCGGCATGGAGATAGCAACGTCAAACTCCTTGGCCTCCCACCTGGCGATGATTTTAGCTGGAGTCCACGCAGGGGAAAGAAGAGCACTGATAATCACATTGGTATCTAGGACAATAATCATGCCATTTACCCTGTTTTTGCGCGAACTGCCGCCACTGCTTCAGCCGCCAATTCTTCCGCCTCTTGAGGGTCTAGATTAGCTTCTGTTTGTATATTTCTAATAAGGTCGAAAAACTCCTCTCTCTGCTGCTTCCAGTTCTCGTATACCTGGACTGGAACCATTGCCGCAGCCGGTTTTCCATGGCGGCTGATAAGATAAGCATCGCCCTGATAGTAGACCTTTTCGATCAGGTCACTGAACTCTTGTCTTGCTTTGGTGACACCCAGTGTTTTTTCCATAAGTCTATCCCTCCTCACGTAATACGAATTTGAACCCTGTACATTCTGTACACTAGTTACAGAACATCATTTTTGTATAAGTTGTCAAGGATTTGAGCCTTACCTTTCACACATAGTTTTATAAGTGCGTTGCACCTTTTAATTTTCAAAATGAGAATTGCTGGACTCTGTGAATCTGGTCAACGAGAGGTTCATCAATACTCAACCTTTGGATTGACCGAAGCAGAGGATACGCCCCCGTGCTTCCTGTCCGGCACATCGCCCAACTCTCCATGAAAATTCGTGTCAAATGTTGGCAACCCATTCTGATAACTTCCCCGCTTCTGCCAGCATTTTGACCAGGTTCGGCATACTATCGAATTGCCGCATACAAAGATCATAATCTTCCTGCGTTACCGTATCCGTCTTTGGGCGGCAGTAGATCAACAGCCCTTCTCGACTGGCTAGCAAGTGCCCTACCTTCTCACAGACGAAGTCTTCGCAGTACGCGCAGTTTTTCACTCCGCGCTCAATTGCGCACGGCCTGGCTTTGCACTGTCTATCCGCGAGATTGCCATCGCTCAAACAGCCATCGCATTTGACGTTCTCTACTGTGTAATGTTGATGACCGAATATCCTCCGCCATCCATCAACTAACCGCTGCCTAACCTCAGGGTCATCCGACCTTGCGGCGCACAAATGGCAATTGTATCCACAATAACCTATCATCTCTTCGCTCATTGTAGAACCTCCGCTTGTTTCAAAATACTTACTAATCTGAACGTGGTTTGCCACGCTGTATGCAAATGAGGATTTTGGCCTAAATATTTTGTTGACCAGCCTTCCTTTTCTGACTATGCATCAGCTTTTTCTGCGTTCCTAATATTCAGTTTTTCAGCGTGAGTTATTTCTACATTCACTTCTTTGCAATTTGGGTCATGGCTATACAAAATAGCATATTCACCAACACGGCCAAGAGGGAATGAACGCGTTGTAGCTACTCGCTTTCCATCTCGAATGAGGTCAAGGGTATATACGCCATTTGGATAATCGGCTCGCAAATCTTCTCGGAGTTGATGATTCCCCATGAAGAAATACATCTTTTGATAATTGGGCATAACTATTCTTGACCTTTAGGCGTGATGGATAAAACTGCCGACTGATAAGAGTTTTATCGATTTGCTGTTATGCGTTGGGATCGGCGACTATCCCTTTGCCACTTGCAAACGGCACCAGGCGTACAAGGCATCGTAAACGTCAAACTGGCGTTCCAGGTTCTCGAAATCGTCAGGGAAGCGCAGACTGTAACCCACGGCGATGGCCTCCAGCCCGGGCGCTATTGGGTCTGCGTCACGGTCGGCCCGCACATCGGCACTGTGGACGATCTGCGCCAGCCGCAGCAGGCCCTTGTCCGTTAGACCAAAGTGCTCAATGATGGTCTCGAACGAGCATTTGCCATCGTGATGGCCCAACTCAACCCCCGGCGCATCAAAGGGAGTCGCTTCAAGTTCCTGGGCCATTTGCTCAATTTGGCTTTGGGGGACGAAATAGAACTTAGCATCTGAATCCACAAAACGAGTGATAAGCCAGGGGCAAGCTATCCGGTCTACGTGTACGTGCGAGCGAGTTATCCACTTCATTTTTATCTCCTTTTTAAATCACAATCTCTACAAGCTAAAAAACCAATCATTATCAATTGAGACTTCTTCAATTTCGATCGCCTTTGTTTTTACTCCTAGTCCCAATTCCTTCAATTTATTTACGAGCAATTCACTATGCAATGCCCTGACGCCCATGGCTGCTCAGTTCTACACCGACCAAACTTCCGAAGTCTCCGAGACTTCGGAAGTCTGCCCCCAATTTCCTAATATACCAATCCCCAACCCCTACACATCAAAATACAACTTCATCTCATACGGATGCGGGCGCACCCGCACAGGCTCAACCTCTTTCTCCAATTTATGCTCAACCCAATTTTCAAGTAATTCCTCGCTAAAGACATCCCCCGCCAGCAAAAAGTCGTGGTCATCCGCCAGGGCTTGGAGCGCGGCTTCCAGGGAAGTCGGTAAGGGCTTTATACTCTCTCGTTGTTCGTCCGTCCATGAGAAGACGTCTGCATCTATAGGACCAAAACCTAACTCGGTGGGGTCTAGTTTTCGTTGAATGCCATCTATTCCCGCTAATAGCTGGGCGGCCAGGGCTAGGTAAGGGTTACCAGTGGCGTCTGGGGGGCGGAACTCAATCCGCGCCGAATCTGGCTGGTTGGCGTATTTGGGTATGCGTATAGCCGCACTGCGATTCCCCAGGGAGTAGAAAGCGTTAATGGGCGCCTCGTAGCCGGGAACCAGCCGCCGGTACGAGTTCGTGCTGGGGTTAGTCAGCCCCAAAAGTGCCGCGCCGTGGAACAGCAATCCCCCAACGTAATAACGCGCCGTTTGGCTGAGTTTTCCATACCCCTCCGCGTCGTAAAACAAGTTTTCATCCCCTCTAAAAAGATGCTGATGGAAGTGCATCCCGCTCCCTGCCTCGCCGAAAATGGGCTTAGGCATAAAAGTCACTGCCTGCTCGCGCTGTGCCGCCACCATCTTTGCCGTATACTTTATTAGCATTACCGCATCCCCTGCCGCCATCAAACCCATCAGTGGAGTTTCAATCTCCAGTTGTCCAGGCCCGCCCACTTCGTGATGGTGATACTTCACCGGAACGCCCATCTCTTCCAAGTGACGGGTGATTTCCTGGCGCAAATTATAGTGTCTGTCTTTGGGCGGAGCGGCGTGATAGCCGCCGTGAATAGGGATGTAAGACCCGCTCCCTCCTGCTGCACTGCTCCATTCTTCCGCCGCTTGGGATTGAAAACTGTACCCCGCCCGCTGGATATTGTTTTCGTAGGATGCACTGTCGAAAACGTAAAACTCAAACTCTGGCCCCCACCGGCTTTCAGTGGCTATGCCCGTTTTATTAAGGTGGATTTCCGCTTTTCGGGCAATATTGCGAGGGTCTTGGGGGAAGATTTCGCGTGTGTCTGCGTTTAGTGTGGTGCAGATAAAACTAAGCGTTCGCCCTGCCCAAAACGGATCCTGGAACCCGGTGGTGAGGTCTGGAACCATGACCATATCCCCAGATTTGACGTTTTTCAACCCTACAGACGAACCATCGAACCCAAAGCCGCGTTCCATTAGCTTGGGCGTAAACTGGCTGGCTGGCGTGGTTAGGTGATGCCATTGTCCCCATAGATCGGCAAATTTAAGGTCAATGCTTTGAATATTGTGTTCTTCTACAAATTTACGGGCTTCTTCGAAACTTTGAAACATAGGTACTCCTTGATAAATTGAGGTTAGAAAAGTTGTTGGCTCATATATAAATATTGTGCAAAGCGATATGAATGTTGTCCTACGAAAGCGTAACGCGATATTTATATTGCCTTTCCCCGCACACTTTCAACAGATGAACCACGTTATTTATTTTGCGGGTGAATGGTTGGGGCGAGTGTCCACAGATAATTATATCTAGCCACGGCACTTATGCTGAAAAACTTTTTTCGAACACGGAAAACGCGGATTTTTCTGTGAAAAAACAAAAGAGAATCTGTGAAAATTAGTGTCCAAATTAAAACTGTCGGGCAGCTAGAATTGCTTTTGCCATTTGCGCTAGTTTAGTTTTGCGCCATTGCCCTTCTTTTTTTGAATTTTAACACTTTGAGGTCATAATTGCCCACGATACTTAGTACATGGTTCTGGCTGATGAACTGCACCACTTCATTGGGAAAAGCACCATACCCTACAGAGTCCCCCACGTTCCAGATTGCTTCAACGCCTTGCTCTTGCGCATGGGCCAAAGCTGGCAAATTGGCGTGGATATCCCCAATTAAAGCCACGTTCATGCACTATTCCTCGCTATTCCATATTCCCCTGTTTTTTATTAACCAGCGCTGTGAGTCGATTTCGGGTTCGCCGTCTGTGGGTTGCACGCGCTCGTAGTTGCCATCGGGCAACATGCGGCGGGATTTTACATTATCGTTCATGTGAATTTTTAGGATTTCATCGCGCAACGCAGTTTTCAAACGCATATCTTCTACTGGGAACAAGGTTTCTACGCGCCGGTCGAGGTTGCGAGGCATAAGGTCTGCGCTTCCTGTTAAAATTTCTTCTTCGCCGCCGTTTCTGAAGTAGTAGATGCGAGCATGTTCTAGGAATCGTCCTACTATAGAGGTTACTGTGATGTTTTCGCTAACTCCTGGTACCCCTGGACGTAGACAGCATATCCCACGGGGTTGGAGGTCTACCTTCACTCCAGCTTGCGAGGCGCGGTAGAGTGCCTGGATACAGCTTTTATCTACCAGGGCGTTCATTTTTAGAGCTATGTACCCGTTGCCGTCTTTTTGGTGTTGCTCAATTTCGCGGTCAATGCGGGCAATAAGTTGTTCTCGCATTTTTCCAGGCGCTACTAGCAGTTTGTTGTACTCTTCATTTAGAGAGTAGCCGGTTAGGGCATTGAATAAATTAGATAGATCAACGCCGATGACGGGGTCACAGGTGAAGTAGCCTATATCGGCGTAGATGCGGGCGGTTACGTTGTTGTAGTTGCCCGTAGCCATGTGGACATAACGTTTGATGCCATTAGATTCATGGCGTACCACTAGGCACATTTTGGAGTGAGTTTTTAACCCTGCCAAGCCATAAACTACGTGTACGCCGGCTTCTTCTAGTGCTCGTGCCCAAACTATGTTGTTCTCTTCATCGAAGCGTGCTTTTAATTCCACTAGCACCGCTACTTGCTTCCCATTTTCGCGGGCTTTCATCAAAGCGGCCACAACGGGCGAATTTGGTCCGGCGCGGTACAACGTTTGTTTGATTGCCAATACCTCTGGGTCTTGCGCTGCTTGGCGGACGAATTCCACCACTGGGTCAAAGCTGTCGTAAGGGTGATATAGCAAAATGTTATGCTGGCTGATGACCGAAAAGATATTTTTTGTGGAGGAGAACAAGGGTGGAACCGAGGGCCGAAATGGTTTGTCTTTTAAATCGGGGCGATTGACATCCATGAGTTCCATGACATCGGAGAGGCCAATAGAACCGTCTAACGTATAAACTTGATAAGGCGCTATGCCAAGGTTGGTGATTAATATATTGCGTACTTGTTCTGACATTGCCTTATCTATTTCTAAACGCACCGCCGAGCCGAAATGACGCTGTCGAACGCTTTCTTCAATGGCAACTAGCAGGTCAGAGGCTTCGTCCTCTTTTATTTCTGGGTCTGCGTCACGGGTGATGCGAAATGGGTAGGCGGCCACAATATCTACGCCGGGGAAGAGGATATCGAGGTTGGCACTTATGACTTCTTCTAGCCAGACGAAGTTATTAGATATGGTTTGAACTAGTCCTAAGCCTTGGTATTCGTCTGCTGTTTCTTCGCTTGGGATGCGGAGCAGGCGCGGGAAAGTGCTAGGTACTTTTAGGCGGGCGAAACGTTGGCCGTGCAACGGGTCGTTGATTATTACCGCTAAGTTGATGCTAAGGTTAGAGATGTGTGGAAACGGGTGTCTGGGGTCAAATGCTAGCGGCGTGAGGGCTGGAAAAATTTCCCTTTTGAAGTAATTGCGCATCAGTTTGCATTGTTTGCGTTTGAGGTCTTCGTAGCGAAGTATTTTGATGCCTTCTTTTTTAAGTTTTGGAATCAAGTCGTTGTGCCAACATTTGTACTGCGCAGCTAGGTCTGGCAGCAGGTCTCGCCGGATGGTGGCTAATTGCTCGGCTGGCGTCATGCCGTCTGGGGGAGCTTTCAACGCTCCGGCGGCCAACTGCCGGCGCAGCCCAGAGACGCGAATCATGAAGAACTCATCTAGGTTATTGGCAACAATAGAGATGAATTTGACCCGCTCTAGCAGAGGATGACTCTCGTCTAGTGCTTCTTCTAATACGCGGTGGTTGAACTGAAGCCAGCTTAGTTCGCGGTTGATGTAAAGGCTGTGATCGTCCAGGGAAATGGTGTTGGTTTTGTTGTCTTTCTTCTTCATTAGTTGTTCCTTGTCTGTGGGTAACTACTTAGGCCTGTCATTGCGAAGCGGTGTTTTCCCGCTGAAGCAATCTCCTAAGCGTCTGGGAGACTACTTTGGGGCAAAAAATGCCCCTCGCAGTGATATTTCAAAGGTGGGCTGAGTAGTTACGTCTGTGGAGGATGCTCCAGACTATTCCCTCTCCTCAGTGATAAACCATCCCTGGCGGGAGTTTGCTCTAGAGTGGCAAAACGCCCTTTTGGGGTTGGGCCATTCCCTGGCGGGCTGCAGGCTTCGGTGTTCTGAGTTTATTCCTGTTTGTTGGGGATGGTTCACAAATATGTAGACACTTTCCAAACCAATATGTCACTGCGAGGAACGTTTTTTGTGACGTGGCAGTCTCCCTGTTAACACAGTGACTTTGAGATCAGAGAGATTGCCACACCC
>QMOK01000039.1 GCA_003648195.1 Chloroflexota bacterium
CAGGAAACTTCTACATCTAAGATATTGACAGTTTTCATGAAGTAATTTCAGTTTCCTTTGCATCAAGAAATTCGCCTACGCCGCCCAATTTCCATAAGAAAATGACTCCTGCGAGAATGGCTGGCCCCAAAACTACACCGTGCAGCAATAAGCCATACCCAAAGGCAATATTTTGTTCGATTCCAAATAAATCTAGTGAGACAACACAGATGTACTCAAAGATTCCAATCCAACCAGGAACAGAGGGAAGAGAAATTCCTGCTTGTAGGCCAACTAATACAAGGAGAGAAGCAGTGAGCGGCAAATAAATTTGCAAGGCAAGCATAGCCAAATAATTGTTTAATATAGCTGTTCCCCAAACGACCATGGAATAAAGAATAATTTTGAGCAAATCTCCTCTGTTTTTTATCACTTTCATGCTTTGTAAACCAGAACGTATTCGAGGGAAAACGACCTCGAAAATTTTACGCGGGAAAAGTGCTAGGATTATTTTTAATAGCTTGGTGGTTTGGTCAGGGTAATTGGCAACCACGCCAAAAGTGATGATTGCGATAACCGCAACTACTACGAGGCTGTAGATAGAATCGATCATCCACGCCTTGTCGGGGATAAGAATTATCACGAAAGCAAAGATCAAGAGATAAAAGAACAGATCGACAATCTTTTCGACAACCACAGTTCCAAAGACAAAGGAGCGGCTGGGTTGATTTGTTTTGCGCCCTCCAGCCACGTATGCTCGTCCTAAGTCTCCCAGTCGGGCGGGGAATAGGTTATTTAGCATTTGGCCCACAATAAGAATCTCAAATAATCTTAGGAATGAGAGAGAATGTTTTTTATCGCCTAATAGGATACGCCAACGGGCTGCTTTTCCGAAGGCGTTCAGTGCGACACTTCCAATTGCTAATAGAACATATATTAAGTTCGCTTGCCGGAGTGTCTCCCATACTTGAACGACATCCACGTTTTTGAGGGCAAGGTAAAAGGCAAAAATGCCGATGGCTAAACTCAGGAATGCGCTAAAGCGTTTTGTACGAACGCGGGTAATTACTTTTGAAAAGATGTTCATAAATATTTTGAGAATGGCATGGTCTAAAACCAGCTATTACTTATACGTTGTTTTCCGTTTGGGCGATGAAGTCGGCTTTGGTAACAGAAAACACCCTCCCAGCGGCAATTGTGATTCCCCATAAGGCCCAGAGAATAGGTTCGGGGCGAACTCCCCAGGTGATGTCATCAACAATTCCGTGAACTAAGAGAATCACTTGACTGGAAAGTATGGCCGCGCCTAGGCCACGCGCCCAATTGTCTTTTGTTAGATATCCGTGGTGATAAATTTGCCATGCGCTAAGTATGATAATAGATAAAACCGATATCCAGGCTATTAGGCCTGGAATTCCAACATCAACTGCTATTTGCAAAAACAAATTATGAGCATGGGGAACTTTCCAGTTCTCAAAAGAGACGAATGGGTAGAGCAAGTCTGTAACCTCGGTGAATGAGCCCATTCCACTGCCGGTAAAGGGAAAATCTCGAATGATGGCTAATCCTCTAGACCAGATTTCAATCCGTCCTTCAACTCCACCTATTTTTACGTTCGCGGAAGCCCAATTTAAGATTTGTGTTAAGCCATAGCGCCATAGGATGAGGCCCATGATTACACTTAAGCTGGGGAACACGATCCAGCCTTTTTTCCAGCGTAGGGCTATTAGGAATGGAATGCTGGTTATTAAGCCAATGAGCGCACCTCGAGATTGGGTAAGAATTAGGATGCTAATCATGAATAAGGTGCTGAAGCCATAAAAAACTTTTTCCCAAATTTTTATCTTTTGCCAAGCAAAGAGGAGGAGGATGGGTCCAAATGGCACTAAGAGAGCTACATTGCCCCCCATTACGTTGCTATGGGAGGTGTCTGATACTAAAATGGAAAACCGTTCGTAGATGACCGAAGGAAGAAAATACAATTTTTCGGTTTGCCATTCTACGCTGATAAGTGCAAACAGAGAAAGCCCCGCTCCGGCCAGGATGACGCCAACAATTACTAACCATAGTCGCTGGCGAGTTGTAATCCAATTGACCAGGGTATAGAAGAATAGAATTCCAATCAGTAGACGCGCGGCTTGGATATATGTGCTTTTAGGAAAGGCGGTAACCCAAAAGCTAATTGGCAATATTATGATTAGTAATAGAATGCTACTGTCGACTGGGGTAGGCACGGTGGGAAACCCGTAGGCAATCCAGCGCATTACGCCAAAAAAGAGGAAAACTATGAGCGTCCAAGGGAAAAGGTGTCTTGTAAGAAGGCTCCCTGCCACAAAGAGAGAGACTATCCATAGTTCTATGTTGGTTAATTGAATAGCTATTCGTTGAAGTTTGGGTTTCATGTAAATTTTTAATGCATGGTACAGATGTTCAGAATATTATACGTTTTGTGCAACCTAGCGCGTTTCGCTGGAAGAGTGCACAGCGTTTTCTTTTTGGCAGGTGTTCAGCCCTTGTTAATGAAATGCGAAACGGGTAGATTATCGCAAATCGCCCCCAGACTTTTTTTTAATTATTTTTTCCAAATGGATAAGCTCATTATGCTAAGACGAATGAGAAAAAATAGCATCACGGTTGCCCAGATAATTTTCTCTCCGACCCTATCAGCGGTGATTATCATTCCGCTAAATGCCAGAAAGCCAACGATGTTCAAATAGGTTTGTTTGGATGGTTGACGCAGTATATCCTTAAATTTGGTCTCTTTTTCTTGCGCTTCCCAATTAGCGTAGCTGAGGATTGCTAGAGCAAAGGAGACAGCGAAAATCGATAATGAATTTGCGAATAGGTTCAACCAATTGATCATAAGAAATTGTATTGCATACACGATGCTGTGAGCAAAAAATGTGTCTGTCTTCTGCTAGAGTTTGTGGTTATTCCTTTTTCTCCTCAGTTTAATACGCACCTTTGCAACTTATAACTACCCATACTGTGCGTATCAATATGTATACATCTAACCAAAGAGACCAGGATCGTACATAATATTCGTCTAACTGTATCCTTTCTTCATAAGTGGTGTCATTGCGCCCAGAAACTTGCCACATCCCAGTAATGCCTGGCCGAACTTGCTCATAATGCTGGTAGCGGCCTTCGTAACGTTTCCTTTCTTCTTCTACGATAGGTCTAGGCCCTATTAGGCTCATATCGCCATTTAATACGTTCCACAATTGAGGTAATTCATCTAGGCTCGATTTACGCAAGAATTTTCCAACTCTGGTCAGCCGAGGGTCATCTTTCAATTTTTGTCCTGCTTCCCACTCTGCACGCAGCTCTGGATATTTATTGAGGTAGTTTTCTAGTACTTGCTCAGCGTTCATCACCATTGTACGAAACTTCCACATTTTAAACGTGCGTCCCGATTTTCCAATACGCTCATGCGTGTAAAAGATACTTCCTTTCGAATCAAGCCGTATGCACAATGCAATAAATAATACGAGGGGCAATATGACTAACCCTCCGATAAGTCCCGCTGAAATATCTATTAACCGTTTTATAAATTGCATTTCTTTATTAAATGTTTTTTGCTGTAATTCTAAACCTACTACGCCGCCAAATTTAAACGGCGCTATTTCAAAATTATCGAGACCATCTAATTTAGGCACCACGATTACGCGTTTAAAATTCTTTTGTGGATTTTCGTAAATAGTTTCTGCTATCTTTCTCGATATCTCTTCTCGTACCAATATGGCCGTATGAAGCTTTTCCAGTTCAGCCACCCTTTGAGAAAATGTATTTTCTTGTACCTGGAGGGCGGGTATTCCATCAGTATTTTCTAAATTACCGTCACTCTCATCAAAAACGATATGCGGAGATAAACCATATTTAGGTTGATGCAGTAATAAATCTACAATTTCTTGTCCTTGTTCTCCAAATCCTATTACGGCTACTGGCTCTCCCCACCAACCTGTATGGGACAATATAGCCCGTATAAACGCACGCCCCAATGGCACAAATACTAAGCTTAATATCCACACCAATGTTAAGGGTAACCAGGGATAGTTTTCGGGACCAAGAATCAAAAACCACAGAATGGCAAAAGAAATCATTGCTCCTGTTGTCGAGATAGACAATCGCCGCAACTCAACCACGGGGTCTAGGCCAATACCTGGGTATAATTTCTGCAAAGCATAAACGCCTAAGCAGATCAAGGCTAATGGGCCCACTTGAGCAAAAATAGCAAATTGCCAAGAATTTACTAATAGGAAACGCGCCTCTACTATTACCAAGCCAACTGCCAGAATAGCAAAAAAATCCGTCAGGACAAAGATAATGTTCATCCAATTCCAGGTATGCTGATGAAGAGTTGATTTACGCATTCCCGCGCCAATATCTTTTTTTCTGCTTTTGGTCTCGACTAAAGCGATTCGCATAGATTTTTCTCTACTTTTAGCTATGTTCTGGTTTTAAACAACTGTCTGATTTATGAGTATTTCTTCAAATTGGTCGCCAATCCGCTCAATATCAAAACGTTCTTCAGCGTAAGCTCTAGCCCTCTGTCCACATGCCTGTCGAAGGAGAGGATCATTAATCAACATTTCAGAAGTTTTTATAAAAGCCTCAGTATCATTAGGTGAAGTAACAAAGCCAGCCTTATTTTGTGTTACTATTTTAGCAGCTAAATTATCCTGAGGCATGGCTAATAGCAAGGGTCTCTGAGCACATAAATAGGTAAGGACTTTGGAGGGGACAGAAAATATGCCTGCTTCCGGTTCTAGTAAAGCTATCAACACATCAGCAGTTCCCATAACTTGAGGCAACTCTTCAAAAGGCTGATACTCCATCAATAATAAATTTGATAATTGATGTTCTTTCTTTCTCTCTCTCAGCCAATTTGCTCCTGGGCCTTCAGATATCACCACTACATTGACATTTTCAACATCTTGATAATGAAGAGCCAATTCTAATAGCAAACTCGGATTGTGCTTCATTCCCAATGTTCCAGTATACATAAAACAAAACTTATCCGTTAGGCAATGTTTCTTTGCCCAACTATTCTGTGAAGATTGAACAGGTAATTGATTCAAAGTTGCCCAATTGGGAATGGTTGTTGTTTGTTCATGAGCGATACCCCACCGTTTCATTAGAGGTTGAAAGTCTTCAGTAATGAGTACAATGTGATCACTATTTTTTAACAGCTCACGTTCCAAAAAAGTATAGTACCCTGCTATTATATCCCCTAGCACGGGTAACTTGTTTCGCAATAGTCGTTGAGCGGCCAGACCAATTACATCTTGTAGCCAAAAAATAAACCGTATATTTTCTTTCTGGGCAGTCTTTTGAGCTAATCGTTGAGCGTCTAAGGGAGTATTTGCCGAAATAAGAATATCTGGTTGAAATTTCCGTATTTCTTGAGAAAGCAATATCCCATACTCTCGTTCTTGCTGCCAACGTTTGAAAAAAGAATATTTCTTTAATGGTTCACGAATAAAAATCGGGGAAATATCGAATTGTTCAGGATCGGAATCCTTTTTTTTCAGTTCTCCACGCGGGGTAACATTATAGCCAGCATAAATATGTAGAACTTTATGACCTCGCTGAGCAAGCTCGCGGCTTAGTTGAACTTCAAAAGGATGCCCTGGATAGTCATGAACTAAAATCCGCATAAACTCACCAATATTTATCTCTTTCGTACCCTAACTCAATCAACAAATTCCCAGCTACTTGCTTCATCTGTAATTTGTGATCATCGGTAAAGGCGGTCTTCCAAGCTCCTGCCCCTCCTTGTCGAAAAGTGTGCGATTTTTCCGGGGTTATGTTTCTCTCCATTGCGGCCACTACGCTTTCTATTTCAACATTAACACTACTACGTTCCGCGTAAAATATCACCATCTCTCGTAAGAATTTTCGACGACCAGGAGAAATTAAATCTTCGTATCTGATGGTAAAAACCTTTGAAGACTGGAACCATTTATTATACCTCGAAAAGCGTTTAGCCACATCTGGGTAATCGTATGGGAAATGTGATTGATTAACTCCCAAAATAGACATTGATATTTGCTCATTCAAATTGTTTAGGGATTTGAAATACGGGTGCATCCGATGCCAACGATTCATTTTCGCCAAGTAATGGGCTTCTGAAACTACGACATCGCGCGGATCGCGATAAATAAAAAAGTGAACGCAATTCTTTTCTGATAAAAGTCTCTCATGGTCTGATTGATAGAATAAATGTGCAGGAATAACTTCACCCGGAACTATGCTGCTTAGTAGCCGTAAGTGCGCTTTACGAGAGCGCTCCTTAAAAGTGACTGAGGGCATAGAGGCAATAAAAGTGCCATAATTAACCACTTTAGGAAAAGCTTCAACAATCTGCAATAATAAATGAGTGCCGCTTTTAGGAAAAGAGTTCGCAAGTACTGGTGGAAAACGGAGATAATCTTCTTTTTTAGAAGATATTTGCTTGCCCAAGCGAGGAAATTGCTTCCCCAAAGCAATTGATTTTCGTACAATTTGATTGTTACGTATCTTGCGAATCATTTTAGAATTTAGAAACCTTTTCAATGTCATTTCTTCTGAGCAAAAGCGAATATTGAGCGCCTCACCGCGGGAGGGGCGAGTCGCTGATACAACACCCCAAACCAATAAAAAAAGCGGGAAAAATGAAGGTAAGCTGGTTCTGCTTCGTGTGTGTATACAACGTAATCAAAGTTACTCTTGTCTAAAAACGCGCGCATTTTTCTGGGAGTATTGCAAGTAGTATACGTAGGAAACACATCTTCTTCTTTTCTCTCGTTCTGTACTTTTGACAAAATCTTGGCATGGAAGCGATTAGGAATAAGACGAGAAAATATACCAGCGTATCCCCATGCATTAGAAGTACGAACGCACAAATAACCGCCTGGTTTTATAACTCTTTGAGCCTCGGAAAAGAAGATTGCTGGGTCTTTAATATGCTCCATAACCCAATCGCAAACGCATAAATCAACTGAATTATCTCCCAGCGGCCATTTCTCACTTCTTATTAGCTGAAACTCGTCTATATAAGGGTTACCCGCCGCCGCTTTATTTATATCAACGCCAATAATTTTTTTCACTTTCCCTTTGTAGATACGCAAATCACGCCTAATTTTTACTTCATCGTCCTGATACCTGCCTCGCCCGCACCCATAATCTAAAACTGTAAAATCAGGCTCCAACAAAGAAGCCACGCGAGTATAAAAGGCTATTGTTCCATCAACTCTCGTAAATCCTCCAAATTTATTTTCTGGATAATAAATGTTCTGAAATTCCATACATTCCCTCTCGAATAATTAGTAGCGCAAAAATTTCATCTGCCTTGAATGGTGTTCAATCCCACGATAATTCGCGGTTCATAAATTGAGCTAACTTCTCATTGTGTTCCCGATAAATATTAGACAAATACTCTCTATCGTCTTTTAACATTTCTGGCCTCATTGCGCCATTAAAACTTATCCGTGCTTTCTGCTCTAATTGAGCAAACCGCCGCCGAAAAGAGCCAGGGATCCACAAAAACATTGGTTTAATAACAGCTTTAAAGTCAAGCCAACCTTGATCTAAAGTTGCCTTCCATTTCTTGTCTGTTGTAATTGTGATGTTGTAGTTTTTCTCCACATTGGGCTGGAAAGAAGCATCCACGCCTAAAAATTTGTAACAAGAGGATAATTGACCTATCGGGTCATTCTTCATCTCTTCGGTGAGCATAATGAAAAAATGGTCTCGATCATAATACTTTAAATACCTTTGCAAATGTTCATAATACAAGCCACCCACAATATATTTCTCGTATCCTTCTTGCGTGCGAATAACTTCAGAAAACGTACTACCGCTAACTTGCGCTCCAATATTCAAAGCAGACCAATAATTAGAATAAGCGCGATCTATCGGGTTTCTAAAAATAAATAACAGTCTGGCGTCTGGTATCAGTTCTGACATACGCCGAGGAACTGTATGATCTAGCATGTACGAAGTAGAGAACTCCCCTACAATTCTCGCGTCATCTTGAGCGGGAAATTGTTTTTCATACCATTCAATCCCACGATCATAATGCCAACTAAAAAAATGTATTTCCTTCGCCAAAGCCATGTTTATCTCGGGATGTTCGCTGAGATAATAATACAAAGAAGTTGTCCCGCTTTTACCCGCGCCACAACCTACCAAATTGGGTAAAGTCATAATAGCCTCATTCTTACAGCGTCCTGCCAGCAGTTTCCTGCCCCAAGATAATAGGTATCAAGCGATTTAGATGTGCTTCTTGAGTAAAAAATTCTTCAAATTGCTCAAAAGCATTTTGGCTTATTTTGCGATATAGCTTAGGAGAGCGCCACATATTCTCTACCGCGTCCGCAATCTCTTCTGGCGACTTAGGGGCAACCAAAAAGCCATTATACCCATCCCTAACCTGTTCTGGAATACCGCGATAGTAGGTAGAAATTACAGGAGTACAAAAAGCCAACGCCTCGATAATGCTAATAGGCTGTCCTTCCCAAGGAAAGGAAGTTGGTAAAACAAAAACATGCGCACTCTGAAGAATATATTGTTTGTGTGTCCCTCGCACCGCGCCATGATATTCTACTACGCTTTCCAATCCGTATTCGCGAATGCGTGCGAGAAAATGTTGTTCATCATATTTAACCGACTTGTTTTCATCCATTATAGTTTCAAGAAACGTGCCGCAAAAATCGCATTGAATGGGGACTTGGCGAATGTTATGAAGAATATGACAAGCCTCCAAAACATCTAAATAACCTTTAGAAGGTATCATATTGGAAAGATAAAGTATATTCAATGGTTTCTTTGAATGTAGCCGCTTTGGTTTCCCCGTGATGCCCTGAAAACCATTGGGAAGACCATTAGGAACTACCCGTATCTTTTCTTCAACCCCATCCACAAACGCAAACTGGTCGCGTAGAAGCTCTCCTAAAACAACAATTGCATCTGCTTTAGAAAATGTATGCCGCATAAAAAACTGAAACCAGGCCAAGTTATTTTGGTAAAAATCTCGAAAACCTCCCCCGTGCAAATGCAGAACCAAACGTTTTCGCAAAAACCAACTTGGCCAAATCATCAAGGCGTCTCGAAAAAATCCCGATCGCGAAGTACCAATTGCTATGTAAACGGTTTTTCCACGCCACAGCTTTGCATAGAAAGACATTAGCTGTCTAACAGTAAACAAAGCTTTACCTAAGGAAAACTTGCCCGCTTTTTGCGCTCCGCTCCATTCAGATCGGTTTATAACAATATGATCTAAAGATCGGTCAACAAATCCTGAAACTAATAAATCAAACGCTATCCTCATGCCAGTAACTGCGTCTTTTGTGCTGCGAGGTCCAACAAGTATTGTGGTCATAAGCTAAATTTTTTAAGGTTTCCTTTTGGAAGAAAAAGCGCCGTTTTGAACGTGGAGGCAATTTCAAAGGCAAGGCCATACTCTAGACGGTTGCCTCACGCTGGGGGTTGTGGTTGACGCCCAATTTAGCGAAGTGCCTTCTCAGACGAGCAACACGTATTTGGTTTGTAATACGCCAACCCTCAGCACGGTTAAAATTCTGCGCCCCGTTCTTTTTTTGTCCTCACGCCTGGAATATCCATGAAGGTTCAATCGTTTCTCATCCCAAGCAATTTAAAACGTATTTTTTTCACTGAATTATCTTTGTTTTCTAAACCAGCAATGTTCACAAGTCCAAGCAAAATTCCTAGGATTGGCCACTCCCACAAGAAGACGGGGAGAAAGAGTAAAGCTATCTGATACCCCGCAAACGCCGCCAAAAAGACGTTTATATAGATACGCAGCCAATTTTCCGCGTATCGCCGCGCTCGCACTCCGCTCCGAAAAACCACAAACAAAAAGCCCAAGTATCCGGCCAAAGATATCAAACCGCTTTTCACGGCAATTGATAGATAACGGTTGTGAACTGTTAACCCAACGACGACTGTTTCGCCAAGTTGAGCGTCATAATGTGTCGATTCTAGGGGAGCGTATTCTAGCCATTGCGAATAATCAATACCTGAAATAGGGTGCTCAATTATAATTTCTAACGCAGTCGAAAGGAGTTCTATCCGTTTTTCAACATTTGAGTTGAGTGCCTCGCTGCTAGCACTTAATGGGGTTATTAACGACATAACTCCATCTATCGCTAAATCTCTTGCCTCAGATGAAAACGCAAAGATAAGTACAAGCGCAATAAAAACAATAATTGGTCCCCAGCGGAGCAATAAGCGCAATATTTTTTTGCCGCGATCTAAGACCAAGAAAAAAAACAGCGCGGAAATGATGCCTAAAAAGCCGCTCCGAGAATAGGTGAACATCCAAGCGATTGGTACTAGAAGTATAAGCACAAAGGCTATATATTTTCTAAGCTTTGCCTTTTTTCCCAAAGACACAGAAATTGTAGCCAAAGACAAAACTAAGATAAAAGCCAAATAAGTGGCGTATTCGTTCTTCTGAAACTGCCGCCAAAAAAGAAGTTTGGATTTGTAAATTCCTAAATAATTTATTTGCAGCCCCGTAATAATGCCCCATGAAATAACTACTAAGGCTTGAGCCAATAACGCATCAACTAAGTGTTTCAAGTTTTGGCGGTTAGATACCATTTGAATCGCTAAAAAGAAGAGCAGCCATTGCAATACGTCTCGAACGTATACTCCAAAGGTCATTCGAAGATCATGAACAAAAAGGGAGGAGATAGTTGTACCGCCTATGAAAATCAACAAGAACAAAAACCCCGGTGGAATAATGATTTTTTTTCGTCCTGTGATAACTTGGAACCCATACCCCACTACAGCTAAAGCCGTAAATAGCATATAGGGTGCTACTCCATATTTTCCAAAATCTAATTTAGGAATGTAAACCGCTTTTAAGAAATTAGTCCACAGTGCTAAAACAAAGAATATTTCTGGACGTTGAAAAGCTACCCAAAGTAAAAATATTCCACCTGCTGCCATAGCAACATCAAGCACCGAGATTGCAGAGAGGAAAGGGGCGACAATCCCTACGGGGATAATGAGTATTAATAAAAACTGTAAAAAGCGTTTTCGTGTCAGAACCTCACTAACAGGAAAAGCTTGCTCTGTGTTATCGTTCATGTTTTCCAGCGTATAACTTTTTAAGCTCTGATGTAATGCTTTGAATATCGTGGCGCTCTCTCTGAAGCGCTTGTTTTCTCTTTGTCCAGGGTACTTCAGGTGTCGCCAAGACTTTCTTTATTGTCTTTACCCACTGATTTAAACCCGCGTTAAGATTTTCGTATTCTATCAGCCCAACATTAATATCTGCTTCTGTTGACACAACGTCACTCACTAGACATGGTGTTCCCGCGGCTTGCGCCTCTATCAAAACAACCGGCAGACCTTCGTAAAGAGAAGGTAAAATAAATAAATCTAAACTTCGTAAGATATATGGGATATCGCTGCGAACGCCCAGGAAATGTACGTTGTTTTGTATTCTTTTTTCTTGAACGAATGCTTTGATCTCTGGCAGCAAGTTTCCTTCTCCAATTAAAAGCAAGTGTGCTTCTGGAATTTGTTGCAGCAAAGAAGCCGTAATTTCAATCAAAAACCGATGGTTCTTTTGGGCATCGTATCGTCCTATATGACCCAGTAAAGGGCCTTTTTGAGGGAATTTAAGCCTTTCCCGAACGATGTACCTGTCTGTTGGCAAAGTTTCGTAATCCGCCAAATTGATAGCATTATGAACAATTTTAACACGTCCATCATCTTGCCATTGATGTCCAAATAACCATTCCGCGGAAAGTTCATTGCAAGCCAATAAATGAGTAGCGCTGCCCATGATGCTATTTCGCATTAGTTTCTCCCAGCCGCCTAATACAATTGAATAACGATCTGTCGATGATGTATTATGACTATGGGCAATTCTAATGGGAATATTTTGCTTTTTTGCAGTCGGTAGAACAAATCCGCTGTAAAATCCCACATGACTATGCACTGCAGCAAATGGGCCACGCTCTCTAAGAACTTTCCCTAATGCTTTTTTGTATATAAACGGGCTAATCGGGTTAGCTTTCTTCCAAGGAAGATGAAAAATTCTCCCTCCAAGAGATTCTATTTCTTGGTCATGGTGTTCTTCTTGCGTAGAACGCACCGCAAAATCGAATTGTACTCGCTCACGATCAATACTACGGTACATATTCATAACTAGGGACTGGATGCCTCCTGGACGCATTCGGTGAATCACTTGTAAAATGCGAATAGGTTTCTCTTTTGACATCTGGGTTTTCCTTAGTTTTTAATAGCAAGGCCACAAGGCAGGCCTCTAAGGTTTTAGAAATTGTGCGAGGCTCGAAATTGGTCAGTTTAAAAGCGATTTTATGTTCTCAAGTTGATCTTCAGGGAAAACCTCGGTAACCATATGCTAAAAGCAATGGCCAGGTAAGAAAAAACGTGCTTGCCTTTTGATGCAAGGGCATAGCAATACGCCATTCGTCATCTAAGCGAATTTGTTTTTCGTGATATTGAAATCTCATTGGATTTCCACCAAACATATGACTTTCTTTTATTACAATTTTATCGTTCCCGTTAAAGAAACTCAAATCAGGCGGCGTTTCACCAATGAACTCGGCTAATTGAGAAATAGTCGCTTTGGGTCTTTGTGCTAATGTTTCGTATCTGAGATGCAAATATCGTGGTGTAGAAAACTTTAAACTACTTGCACTTAGATTTCGCATCATCCATTTGTAAGCAGAGTGTACTATTGAATGCGTAGTCATATATTCTTCTCGCCAATGAACTTCCGGTAATTCTCTCTTTTTTCGCTTTGAATAAGCGACTCCGCAACTGTGGCGGTTCAAGTGCAAAGCGTACAAATCTATATTGGGAATCTGGGTAAGAAGAATACCATACATACTAACTTTTGTAGAATCAACAATTACTGTAGAATTTGATATTTTAAAAATAGCTAAATAAAGTTTTTCCCAAATATCTAATATGCGGTTAACTTTTTCCTGGTATTCTGTAGAACGCAAAGAGGGAACTGTCAACAAGGGGAATTTTGTCGCCGGATATACGATTTTAGATAGGTCTTGCATCTCTTGAGCATCCACACCATCCCAGCCCCCAAACGCATTTTCAACTACCGCGTTCCAAAAATCACAGGACTTAAAGGGTTTTCCACAAGTACACAACTCATTATTTGTAAATCCTCCATCCCAGATACGGTTAAGTTCCCCTGCCGCAAAGAAGCCCTTTTGCTGACCTAGGAGCATTGAGAGTAAAGTAGAACCACCTCGCATATGACCAGCAATGAACACTATCTTCTTTGTCATGGTTTCTCCGCTCAATTCCATTTCAGTGTCGCACATGTCCAAATGCCAACACGTTTCTTTACTACAAATAGCATCCAAATATTTTTAACGATGTACCCAAATGCGGTAGCCCCAGCAATACCTCGCAAACCAAAAGGTCCCGCCACACCAAAGGCTATAACCAAGGTAAGCAAGCTGCTAATTAGCGATATTCTCATAAGCTCTATTTGATGTCCGGTCATTACAAGGGTCAAGCCGCATGACCCTGCCAAAACGTGTCCAATATACCCCGTGGCAAGCAATATTACTACCGGCTTACCTACACTATAGAAATCACCATAAAGGAGTGTTAAAATCTCCTCGCCGCCAATCAACAAAACCAAAAATGCTACTAATATGGGTACGCTGGCCAATGTAGCTACTCGCCTTTGTAGTTTTTCCAATTTACGCAATTCACCTTGAGCATGTAATGCCGCTATTTCTGGTGAGAGAACAAAAATGATAATACTCTGCTGAATACTTAAAAAAGCTGCCAATTGTTGTGCTGTGCCGTAAATAGCAACCTCGCTTACTGACCGGAAATATTTCACAATCCAGATACTAGACTGTGTAAGCAAAGTTGATGCCAAATCGTGCATCAACACTGGCAAAGCCATGCCTAATATTTGTAAAGGCGGAAGATGAATATTGAACTTAATCTTCCCAAGTACATCTTTTACATTCCGGTTCACAATGATCCCAGCGATTATTAATGCAATTCCTCCTGCTACAACTAAAACAGATATGGCCGTTTTTACTTGAATATTCCCCGTTGTTCTCCATACCGCAAAAAAACATACAACTGATATAGCAGCGGCAATCGGCCCTCCAATTCGTCCACCGTGCAGAACAGCAGCAATTTTTGTATTCTGAAATCCACGAATAGTATCAACTAATAATTGTTGCCCAGCCAAAATAATCAGCCAACCAACAGCCAACAACACAAGATAATGTGGAATTCCTATTTTCTCTCCAAGTAAACCAAATATCAAAGACACGCTAACAATACTAATGATGCCCCACTTAAATATCCATTGCAATACTTCACGCGCTTTCTCTAGATCATTGTTTCCAAGTGCTCCAGAAACCTCCCTGATGACTATGGAACCCAAGCCTGCTTTGGCAACCAACGAAATTGTTGTTATCAGACTTAAAGCAAACACGTAATACCCCATGTCATTTGGAGTAAGCAACCGCGTTAGAAGCCCGTTTATAGCCACAGAAAGCAACGTGACAACTCCGGTACCTCCAACCTTCCATGCGCCTCCCTCTAATACACGAGCATATAAAGGAAATCTAGTTTTTAGTCTACTAACCTTACTGCGTATTACACTCAATGATACTCCCATAAACTATTCGCATTTATAAAATCGTAACCTAAAACAATCATTGCTCACGCAGGCGATCAATCGCTTGTTGAGCAGTTTCGTTATTAGGGGCCATAGTTAAGACCTGGTAGTAGGCTTGGAGGGCTTTCTCGTTTTCATGTGCTTGCTCGTAGATGTTTCCAGCACGCAGATAATACTGCAAATTAGGACTCTCTGCCAAGCTTAACGCCTTTTCAATAGACTCGATTGCCTCGTCTTGCTGGCCTATCAATAAATATATTTTCGCAATCTCATAATGAGCAATGGCTAAATCAGGAAAACGTTCAATAGTATCCTGATATAAGTTCAGCGCCAAAGCCGTATCGTCAGACAAAAATGCCGCATCTGCACGCATCAGATACCAGGTACGTTTCTCTGCATCACGCGCAATAGCTTCTGTGTACCATACAATAGCTTCTTTATAGCGTTCTTCATGAATCATAATATCCCCCATTGCTCTATATGAACCAGGCAAACTTTCATCCAATGCAATAGCACGCCCTAAAGCATCCGTGGCTTGTTCCACATCACCGTTTTTTTCATATAAAGATACTCCTAATTGAAAATATAATCTTGAATCGTCAGGAAATTCTTTCATCGCCTTGGTAATCACTTCTAAAGCACGATCCCATTCTTTTTCAGCCATCAGGGCAAAAACTATATCGCGCCACCAATTTACACGTTCAGAACAATCTGGAAATCTTATTAGCGCCTCTCGCCATATTGCTTTGGCTTCAGCAAACTCATTTTGTTGGAAAAATACTAATCCTAACGATTCTACGCTTTCGGTATACCCCAATGAAACTGCTTTGCGATACGACTCTACCGCTTCTTCCAATTGGTTTCTTTCATGCTGAATCTTTCCTATTTGGTACCATGCTTCAGCAGTGGTATTATCAAATTCTAATATATTTCGATACCAAAATAACGCCATATCATATTGTTCTTCCCTGCCAGCCCGTTGTCCCCAAGCCACAAGTACAGGTGTAGCATCAAATTGAATTTCGCGCCACGCTTCCAGTGCTTCACTTCCATATCCTTGCATTGCCAATGCGAAGCCTAACCCTCGATACGCTGCTGGATTGTTAGGCTTAAGCATTAATGAACGCCTAAAAAAATTTTCAGCATACTCGGCGTTTTCTGTGGAATGCGTTATAAGTGCTTTGGTTAAAGAAATAAAACCAAGGTTATTAATTAAGTCGTCACGAAAGCTAAAACTGGAGACAAGTATAATAGATATACCCGTCAGCCAATACCATAGTTTTCTGTATCGCCAACTCGATATTCTACTTACTATCTTCTTCAAAGATGCCACAGATTAATACCTTTTCAAATGCACGAGAAAATTATCTTAAGTTATCGATATGTTCCAGAAATAGCAATTACTTATGCAGTCCAGCAACATTCTTGCATGCTCCGCCATTCTGACACTCAATTGTAAGGTGTCAGGTGCGTGTAAAAAAGATTTTCGCTAGACAGTGATCTTTGCCTTATCAGGGAAGGCAAACTGGTTTACGTTATTACTACCCTCATTCATGCTTGCAAGTAGCTGCTTCTAAAACTTTGAGATTTTAAAACTGTTCAAGTTTGAACAGAGGAAGTATTGATACCAAAACCCTGCTCTTTGTCTATTTCAAAGAGCAGAGTTTTAATAATCTCTATGTTGCTATATATAATTTGTTCACTTATTGATACGGATCGCCGTCCGCGTTAGTATCACGCACCGAAAGCGGGTAGTCCCCATCTTGATACCAAGTTACAACAAACTGATCCATAATATACCATTTTCCTTCTGCTGTTCTTAAAACAGCGATATCGGTTGCTCCATCGCCATTATAGTCACCAGGAACAGGAATATCCCCAGGGTACCCCCATTTGACAGGCTCTTGGTCCTTGATATACCAAGTACTATTGGAGGGACGATAGACCGCAAAGTCACAAGTGCCATTACCATCGTAATCTCCTGGGACAAGGATATCATCGGCCTGTCCCCATGAAACAGGGCTTTGGTCTTTAACGTACCAATTTCCATTTTCGAGACGGTATACAGCAATATCTGTATCCCCATCCCCATCATAGTCACATGGTACAGGAATATCCTCTGTGTTTCCCCATTTTATAGGCTCTTGCCCTATGATATACCAATTAGCATTTGAAGGTCTAAAAATAGCAAAATCCGTATCACCATCTCCATCATAGTCACCAGGCATAGGAACATCACCAGCCTGTCCCCACTTTGTATTCATATCGCTTTTATCTTTTATATACCAAGTTCCTGTTGAAGGACGAAAAACGGCTTTATCAGTAATGCCATCCCCATCGTAATCTCCAGGTACCGGAATATCTCCCTCTTGATACCAAGAAGAAACTTCCTGATCTTTGACATACCATTTGCCATTTGAGATACGAAGCACGGCAATATCGGTAATACCATCTCCATCAAAGTCTATATGCGAATAGGGTACTGCTCCTGAATATTGAACAGGTTGAACTTCAAGAGAAGGGGTTGCCACAGGGGCTTCCTCTTCTGCTTCTGGTTCGGGTGTATTAGTAATCATCTCTGGTTGCTCTTTCTGCATTTCCGCATCCACTGTTTGAGCAATTTGCGTCATAATCTCGTCACCGTTTATAGTAGGGGTAGATGCCTCTTGAACACTAAGGTAATTGCAAGATACTAACCCCAATACAATGCCAAGAGAGAACAAGAACCAAAACTTTTTTACATTTATCATAGGAAACTCCTTAGATCACTACGCTACAAAAAATACAAATGTGAAAATCTAGGTGTGCTTACTTTCTTATTTTTCAAAGATATTATAAATAGAATTCAAATAAAACACAATGTACCTGTACAGAAACCTACTGCTTCTGTTTAATTCTGCACCATCTATATAAGCTAAACACAAACGGTATTAGGGAAAATAACTAATGCTGCGTTCAACAAATATGCTTTGCCCATAGAAAAAAGGGAGTAGCAAAAAATGGCGGCTACTCCCTTTCTCTGTTTGATGTTTTTCAATTATGTACTGCTATTCATGAGCGTCACCATCGGCGTTGGTATCACGCACTGGTAATTGGAAATCTCCAGCAGAATACCATTTCACAGGGCCGATACCTATAACGTACCACTTACCATTTGAAGGTCTCTGCACTGCAATGTCTAGGCTTCCATCTCCATCATAGTCGCCGGGGACGGGGACGTCACCAGGCAGACCCCACGAGACGAAGCTTTGCCCCATGACGTACCAGTTGCCATTTGAGGGGCGGTAAACGGCTGGC
>QMOK01000040.1 GCA_003648195.1 Chloroflexota bacterium
ACTTCTGGGAGCTATGCCGCCAAGGGTGTTCTTCATCGATCAAATCAGCTAAATGAATTAGGTACTGTGTAGAAAGTTCTGTATCTGCTTTAACCCATTGGAAATTCTTTTTGGAGACAGCTAGGGTAGCATTATTAGCGAGGACAATATCAAACAAATCACTTCCTACATGGTCATCAATAACTTGAGCATGGTCGCCGCAAGAGAAGTTTTCTGTCTCGCCTGCTTGAGTAGCGACATTGCAAACATATATTTTCAAGGCCTGGCTAGCGCGAATAGCAGCGGATATGTCTTTTACCAATAAGTTAGGGAGGATGCTAGTGTACAAACTTCCAGGCCCAATGACTATTAAATCCGCTGATAAAATTGCTCGAATCGACCGCGGAAAAGCGGACGGTGAATCAGGCATAAGCCATACCCGTTGAATTTCACCCGGCGTTTTTGGAATTTTGCTCTCCCCCTCCACGCGGATCACTCGCTTGCTATCTGCTGACTTAATATCCGCTCCTAGGCGAACGTTTTCTAAAGTAGCTGGATAAACACGCCCACTAACAGCCAACACACGCCCAGATTCAGCAATAGCCTCTTCAAAACTGCCGGTGATTTCAGCTAAAGAGCTTAAAAATAAATTCCCGAAAGAATGTCCATCTAACCCGCTCCCGCCATTGGCAAAGCGATATTGGAATAACTGTGTCAGAAGATCTTCATTGTCAGAAAGAGCCGCCAAACAATTTCGAATATCGCCGGGGGGAAGCACTCCCATTGTTTCTCGTAACCGCCCTGAAGAACCGCCATCGTCTGCTACGGTGACTACGGCATAAATATTATGCGAATATTCTTTCAATCCCCGCAAGAGAGTGGCCAATCCGTTTCCTCCGCCAATTGCCACAATTTTGGGGCCTGTTTTTCGCAACCGATGTTTTTCTAATGTATCAACAATTGAATAACCGGGACGCAAATAAGGCGTTAAAAGGGATCGATTTAGGCCAATAATTCCCCAAAGCAACGTTCCCAATCCTATCACGCCAAAAACTAATACCCGCACCAGGCGGGGCAAACTTTTGAGAGAGGCAAAAGAAATTAAAGGCAGCCACCAAACATCAGGAGATTTTCGATAAATATCCAAAATAAAAAGCGCGAAACCAATAGCAAGAAAAGTAGCGCCCAACAATATTATCCCCACCCATCGCTTAACGCCTAAGCCGGGCCGCAGCCAACGATTCCATGTTTGAATTCTATCACGTATGCTCTTTTGCCAATCACGTCTAGTTTCATTTTTCATCAGGTTCATCATAGCAAGGCTTCATACTCTAGTCAACCTAAAATTCCCCATGAGGGACAAAATGTGCTATACTCTTTGCTATGAAAACAACTATCGCAATAGACATCGGCGGCACACAAATGCGTGCGGCTTCGTACCCTCTTGATGATTTAGAGCCTCTAACTATCAACCGTATCTCTACTCATGGAGTTAATTTAACGCCACAGGAACGTCTAACGCAACTTATCAAATCGGTTTGGCCAGAGAGTGGCGAAGTTCTATCCATTGGTGTAGCAGCCCCTGGCCCCCTAAATCCCAAAACGGGAGTGTTGCTCTCGGCGCCTAACATTCCAGAGTGGAAAAACTTTACGCTCAGCAAATATATTGAAGCTGAATTCAATACTCCCACCGCGGCAGGCAACGATGCTAATTTAGCCGCTTTAGGAGAGTGGAAATTTGGAGCCGGCAAAGGGCATCACCACATGATATACCTAACGATAAGCACGGGGGTGGGTGGTGGCGTGATAATTGACGACCGGCTACTCGTGGGCGCCAATGGCCTAGCCGGCGAACTGGGACATCTAACCGTTTCTCCTGACGGGCCATTTTGCAGTTGCGGCCAGCGAGGGCATTTAGAGGCCATGGCTTCAGGGCCATCAATAGTTCGTTGGGTAAAAGAAAAACTAGAAGATGGAGTAAAATCTCAAATCCCAAGAGACGAACCCCTAACCCCAAAATTAATAGCCCAGGCCGCCCAAAAAGGAGATGAGCTTGCTTTAGGAGCATTCAAAAGAGCAGGAACATTCATAGGGCACGCAATAGCAGATTTCCTACATATCTTCAACCCCACAGCCATCATCATTGGAGGCGGTGTATCACAAGCAGGAGAGCTAATACTCACCCCCATCAAAGACGCTATCCCTAAATACCTGTTCGGGCCAGGATACCTAGAAGGCCTAGTAATTCTTAAAGCCGCCTTAGGAGATGATGCTGGCTTAATGGGCGCTTTGGCACTCTCACGGGAGATGCTTCACCGTCAACAATCATGACACGCTTAAATAAACGCTGGCAAATAGCCCCCAAACTATCGCCTGCAGCAGAGCAAGAGTTGCACGGCTACCCTCCTCTCTTACAGCAAATTCTATATAACCGGGGATACGCAACGCGCGAAGAAGCGCGGCTATTTTTGGAAGCACATCCCACAGACAAATCACACATCTCATACCCGTTAGGCGTCAAAGAGGCAGCTAAACGCATAGACGCCGCCCTCAATGCCAATGAAATCATTGCCATATACGGAGATTATGACGCAGACGGCGTTACTGGAACGGCTATGCTGACTTCAGCTATTAGGTCTCTGGGAGGCACTGTCATCCCCTACATCCCAGACAGGGTAGCAGAAGGCTATGGATTAAACCACAAAGCGATAGAGGAGTTGCACGCCCAAGGCGTGGGACTGGTCATCAGCGTGGATTGCGGCATCCGCGCCCTGGGCGAAGTGCAAACGGGCAAAGCGCTGGGGATGGATTTTATCCTCACCGATCACCATCACCCTGGCCCCCAGCTTCCAGCAGCGGACGTGATAATTAATCCCAAACGTGAGGATGATCCTTATCCAGAAAAAGATCTAGCAGGCGTTGGCGTGGCCTACAAACTTCTCGTTGGGCTAAGCGAAACGCACCCCCATTTTCAGGCAGATGACTATTTGGATTTAGTGGCTGTGGGGACTGTGGCAGACTTGGTGCCATTAACAGGCGAAAACCGTATTCTTGTGCGAAGAGGGCTGCAACAAATGACCAATCCCCATCGCCAAGGGTTAATGTCATTGATGGGCGTGGCGGGGGTAAAACCGGATAATTTAACAGCCACCCATATAGGCTTTCAAATAGGGCCACGCATCAACGCGGCAGGCCGCATGAGTTCAGCCTCAACAGCTTTGGAATTGCTCTTGGAAAAAAACATCCAAAGAACCGGCCCGTTGGCCCAAGAATTAGAAATTCTCAACCGCAAACGTCGCAAAATCACCCAAGAAATTCGAGAGCAGGCCAACAAAATGATTACAGCAAAAGGAGAAGTTGCCCCCATCATCTGCGCTTTCCACCCCGATTTTCATCAGGGTGTGGTGGGGTTAGCGGCTTCGAGTTTAGTAGAGCAATATTACCGCCCGGCAATTGTAGGGGAGCAGAAAGAGGAATTCACGACCGCTTCGTGCCGGAGCATTGCTGAGTTCAATATTATTGAGGCATTGGATAAGTGCGAAGACCTTTTAGAGCAACACGGCGGACACGCGGCTGCGGCAGGCTTCACAATCTCAAATGCCAATATCCCCGCGTTCATAGACCGCATGACACAAATAGCACGGCAAGAGTTTGATGTGACGCAGCTGCGCCCAACACTCTACGCAGATGCGGTAGTTCAAATAGCAGATCTCAACTCGGAGCTTATGGGCTATCTGGGGTGGTTACAACCCACCGGTTACGGCAATCCTCAAGCCAAATTTGTGTGTTATGGCGTAAAAGTAGCAAGCAGTAGAGTGGTGGGGAAAAACGGCGAGCATTTGAAATTAAAGGTCACAGATGGCCGTTTCACTATAGATGCCATAGCGTTTCGGCAAGGGGCTTGGATCGGCAAATTGCCCTCTGAGGTTAATCTGCTGTTCACGTTTGAAGAAAATGAATTTCGGGGGAGAAAAACTTTGCAATTGAATATTGCGGACATTAAAGCAAGCTAAGAGAGCGTGGTTCAGGTTAGCTTCATATTTAATTGGTACCTACAACAACAGCCATGGAATCAATTCCATGGCTGTTATATTAAGCCTGCCCAAGCAGGTTCAGTCAGTTTAGCTCAACAAGTCTGTTAATCTACAAAGCGATATTTGAGCAAAGCCCAAATAGCTTCAAAGGCATCAGAAAGGCCTATTTTCTTACCTTCTTCATAATCGCGCGGGTTAAATGCAATTGGGACTTCAAAAATTCTGTATTTGCGTTTAAGAATTTTGGCAGTGAATTCTGGCTCAAATTCAAAACGCTTGGCATGGAGAGGCATATTTTGAACAATTTCCCGCTTGAATACTTTGTATCCCGTTTCCATATCTGTCAGAATGGTATCGTATAAAATATTGGTCATCAACGTTAAAAGCTTGTTAGCCAGCATGTGCCAAAACATAGCCACACGCCGGGGAGCGCCCAAAAAACGCGACCCGTATACTACATCGGCAATGCCCTCTTCGATAGGCAGGAGAAGATCAGAGTAAGCGCGGGGATCATATTCCAAATCTGCGTCTTGGATAATAATTACATCACCAGTAGCATTTTCAAGGCCGGTTCGAACGGCAGCTCCCTTGCCGCGATTCTGCGGATGATAAATTATTCTAATATGTTCCTGGCCTGCTAGGTCTTTCAGGATTTCTCGCGTTCCATCTTCAGAACCATCATCCACAATTAATATTTCGTCTGGGATACCGGTGGCCTGAACACGTTTCAATATCTCTTGGATAGTATGTATTTCGTTATAGACTGGAATAAGAACTGTTGTTTTCATATCGCAATTATACCAACTTCAAATAAACTGTCCACTGACAAGAGGGCATGCTATAATCATTTATAATAAACCCTCAAAGCACTAAAAAATCATTTTCCATTTAGGAGGTTTCGTATGATTGCATCACAAGCGCCCAGTAATCAAAGAAAGACATTTATTCCCCCTCCTATCACAAAAATTGAAGAAACTGGATTATCGGCACTCTGGTTACAAGACTTGGCCTTAAAAACTCTCTATTTTCAAGGCTATTTAACCGGGTATGAAATTGCGGAGGCTATCGCGCTCCCGTTTACGGCTGTTGTAGACAAAATATTGGAAGCCCTCAAACGCGAAAAACTCGTCGAAGTTAAAGCAACAAGCATTGGAGGCTTGGGAGAAGGGTCTTACCAGTACGGCATTACTCACGCTGGAATGTCACGCGCAAGAGAAGCATTAGACCGCAGCCAATACGCTGGCCCCGCTCCCGTGCCCCTAGATGTGTATAATAAAACCATCCTCAGACAAAGCCAAGGCCAACTGCACATCACCCGAAGGCTGTTACGGCAATCTCTTTCTGGCCTTATTCTTTCAGAACAAGTTTATAACCAGGTGGGACCTGCGGTTAATTCTGGGTCTTCTATCTTTATCTATGGCCCTCCGGGGAATGGCAAAACAAGTATTGCCCGTGCAATAGGTAAAATGATCCTAAAGGAAAGCATGTACATCCCTTATGCGCTTTACATTGAGGGACAAGTAGTTAAGCTATACGACTCGGTAAATCACGAATTAGTTCCACATTCCGACACTACCAAAAGCGGAACAGGGTCATTAAGAACAGGATCACGAAGAGACCCTCGCTGGGTGCATATCCAGCGCCCATTTATTGTGGTTGGCGGAGAGTTAACCTTATCTGATTTAGACCTGGTTTTCAATCCAATAAGTAAATTCTACGAAGCTCCTTTCCAAGTGAAGTCGGCTGGGGGAATTTTATTGATTGATGACTTTGGACGTCAGCAGGTGCAACCTCGCGATTTGCTCAACCGCTGGATTGTGCCACTAGAAAACCGCGTGGATTATCTCACTTTGCACACCGGGCGCAAAATAGAAGTCCCGTTCAGCGTACTGGTTGTTTTCTCAACCAATCTTCCCCCCAAGGACCTCGTGGACGAAGCATTCCTGCGCAGGCTAAGGCACAAGATTGAAATCGGCGATCCATCGTATGAAGATTACCGGAAAATTTTCCAGCGAGTGGCCAAAGCTAAAAACGTCACTTATAGCGACAAAGGTTTAGCTTATTTGCTGCAAGAATGGTACATTAAACCTGGGCGCAGTCTCCGCGCGTCTCATCCGCGAGATATATGCGACCAAATCATTGATATTAGCCTGTTTCTAAATTGTGAACCTGTAATGAGCAAAGAGCTGTTAAACAGAGCAGCCTTAGCTTATTTTGTTGAATTATAATCTCACTGAAAAAACATCATGCTCAAAAAACTACCCAAACCAGCCATCATTGCTCACCGTGGAGCTTGCGCGTACGCTCCTGAAAACACACTCTCTGCTTTTGAATTAGCAGTCCAACAACAAGCAGATGCCATCGAACTGGATGTCCAACTCTCTGCCGATGACCATATTATCGTTATCCATGACAAGACAGTAAATAGAACTACAGATGGGGAAGGGCTAATTAGCAACTTACCCTTAAAGACATTAAAAGAACTTGATGCCGGCTCTGCGTATGATGATGCCTTTCGAGGGGAAAAAATCCCTACCTTGGCAGAAGTATTCGAAACAGTAGGAAAAAAGATATTTATCAACGTAGAGCTTAAAAGCCTTCTCACCTCAAAAAAACTCACAGAAAAGGTTGCCAAATGTGTCAGAGATCACAATATGGCTTCGCGAGTTCTCTTTTCATCTTTCAACCCCATTGCGCTCATACAAATCGCCAAATTGCTTCCACAGACGCCAAGAGGATTATTAGTGTATAGCGGCCCGCTGGGCGTTTTAGCCCGCACACGGTTCGGGGAACTGGTTCCCCACCAATCCCTGCACATAAACCTCCAAGGCGCAAAACAAGACCTAGTAGACCGCGCTCACCGCCAAGGGCGCAGCGTCCTCGTTTATACAGTCAACCATCCAGCAGACATTCAACGTCTCGTCAAACTGGGCATAGATGGATTTTTTACCAATGATCCTCATCTAGCGCGAACAACAGTAGCTAAAATAGCAGCAAAATAAAGTTTCTATTTTCTGCGCAGCCCAAAAACATTAAGGACTCGGTAATTTCTCAAGGAGAAGAATGAGAATTCAACGGCGTATACTCCAGGGTTTGCTCCTGGTGTGCCTTGCCACAACCTTCATCGCCCCTGAGCAAATAGCTATCGCTAGCACTCCTGCATCGGAACAAGCCCAAATACTTTTGGAAGAAATGACTCCTGAAGAAAAAGTGGGGCAACTTTTCCTGGTGACCTTTTCGGGTACAGACGTTAGCACAAATAGTCCTATTTACCAACTCATTGCTAATTACCACATTGGCGGGATAATTATTAGCCGTGCAAACGGGAATATCTTAGTTGAGGAAAACGCGGCTGAAAATACCTGGACACTGATAAGCGAATTACAAAAAATAGAATATTACAACTCATACAGAAAACAACCAGAAGCCCTAATAACCACTCCTCCCACTTATATTCCATTGCTCATTGGTCTTTCACAAGAAGGGGACAATTCTTCTCATACGCAAATATTAAATGGAGTAAGTCCCATCCCCAGCCAGATGGCAATTGGCGCCACGTGGGATACTGGCCTGGCGCAACAAGTGGGAACCACGGCTGGTAAGGAACTCTCTATCTTAGGCGTTAACCTGTTACTTGGCCCCTCTCTAGACGTATTAGAAGTGCCTCAACCAAGCGAACCAAACGACCTGGAAGTAAGAACATTCGGGGGAGATCCCTACTGGGTAGGCAAAATGGGACAAGCGTATATAAAAGGCATCCATGAAGGCAGTCAAAACCGAATTCTCACTATCGGGAAATATTTCCCAGGCCTGGGCAGCGCGGATAGGCTTCCAGAAGAAGAGATTGCCACAGTTCGCAAATCTCTAGAACAATTACAACAAATTGAGTTAGCTCCATTTTTCGCGGTGACCGGAGACGCGCCTTCTCCAGAGGCCACCATAGATGGGTTGCTCACCTCGCATATTCGATATCAAGGGCTGCAAGGCAATATCCGGTCGACAACGCGCCCCATCAGCCTTGACCCTCAGGCGTTCAATTTGCTAATGGAATTAACTCCATTTGGCACATGGCATGAGCAGGGCGGCCTGATGATCAGTGATAGCCTAGGAAGTCAAGCCTTACGCCAATTCTACGATCCAACCGGAAATTCTTTTAACGCGCGCCAAGTAGCCTTAGACGCCTTTTTCGCTGGGAACGACATTTTATATTTAGGCAATTTTGCCGATAGCAATCTCCCAGACACATTCACGACCATAAAAAACACGCTGGACTTCTTCGCGCAGAAATACGAAGAAGACCTAACTTTCGCAGAGCGAGTAGACGAATCTGTTCTTCGAATTTTAGCCAAAAAACTTAGCTTATATAATGATTTTAAACTCGAAACAGTTTTAGCCCCGCAAGACGGCCTCGCGGCTTTAGAAGAAAAAAGCCAAATAGCTGCCGATGTAGCCCGCCAAGGCGCAACGTTAATTAGCCCCAGTCGCTCAGAACTAAATAACAATTTACCCAATCCGCCAACAACAAATCAGCGAATCATCATCATCACCGACAGCTTTGAAGATGAAGCCACTGGAAAACCAGCCCTAGAGGTTAACACTTTGCAGGAATCTATTTTGCGCCTCTATGGTCCCCGATCTGGCCTCTTGATTACACGCGCAAATCTAACCTCTTATACTTATAAAGACATTATCCAATTGCTAGACTTTCCCGCTGAGTCAGAAGCAATAGGAGCTAGCCTCTCACAAGCCAACTGGCTTATTGTTGCCGCACTTAATACCACGGGAGACCGGCCTAATTCGCGGGCTTTTCATCGCCTATTATCCGAACGGCAAGACTTGCTCCAAGACGTAAACGTGGTCGTCTTCGCTTTCAATGCCCCCTATTATTTCGGTGCCACAGATATTTCTAAAATTGACGCCTATTATGGATTGTATAGCAACCTGCCATCTTTTGTAGATGTAGCCGCTCGCCTCTTATTCAAAGAGATCCCCAACCCCTCAGGTGCCTCGCCAGTCTCCATTCCCGGAATAGGTTACGATCTAATTTCGGCCACCTCTCCAGACCCAGAGCAAACATTCTCCATCTACCTGAACGAAGCCCCTCCAACCGAAGAAGACATTCAAGGCGAAACCCACCCAGACGCGACACCATCATTCCCTGTCTACAATGTGGGAGATGTAATTGACATCCAAACAAGCCCTATTTTAGATCACAATGGGCACCCCGTCCCAGACGGGACTCCCGTCCAATTTGTAGTAGTCTCCGCCGTGAGCGGAACCAATTACCTCCCTCTGGTAGAGACAAAAAACGGGCAAGCGCAAACTTCTTTCCTCGTTGAACAGGCAGAAAATCTTCAAGTATACGCTACAAGTTTGCCGGCGGAATCAGAAATTCTCCAAATCTCAGTCGCAAACCCAGGAAGCGTGGATGGAGAAGTGCAAATAGCGCCAACCGCCTCCCCCACATCAACGCCCACTCTCACCCCGACCAACACTCCCGAGCCCCAAAGGGTCATCACCACCCTGCCCCCGCTCAAGCCTACGGGACCAAGTTGGCCGAATTGGCATGTTTGGGGATTGTCGTTTCTGATAACTACCGCATTCGCTCTAATAGCATATCAAACTGGCGCTATTTTTGGACAAGTCCGCTGGGGAATACGCTGGGGATTTTCCGCATTCATTGGTGGGATGCTAACCTATAGCTATTTGGCTTTAGAGCTTCCTGGCAGCGAGTTGCTAACATCTAGCCCCTCTCTTTTATGGAATGTGATTCTCGCCGTGCTCGTAGGCTCAAGCATAGGGTGGGGAATCGCGATTCTCGTTCGGTTTCTAGTTACACGGAGCAGTAAAATTGATAAGTCGGGGGATTAGCAAAACTAATCAAGCATCTCTTGTTTCTGTCTCATTCTGATTCCCTCTGCAGACAGAATTTATTTCGCTAAGGTAATTACTAAACTAACAACTAGTGCCAACAAAGAAAGCCATGCCAAAGTTCTTTCTTTTGGTGAAGACAGCACATCTCTCACGTTGGGGGTAGGCATAGGGGCAAGAGACTGCGCGGAAGGGTCCCAAGAGCCTAACAGCGCTTGTCTAAATTCCTCGACAGTTTGTAAGCGTTTATTAGGGTGAAGATGCATTGCTAATTGAATAGCCCGCTCTGTGCGTGGACTAACATTGGGGTTGAATTTTCGAAGAAGATCCAAACTTTCTGACCGCAGAAAACGCTCGCGAGCTTCCCGAGGCGGCTGCTTGCTTAATAAGTGGTAAAGCGTAGCTCCAAATGAATACACATCACTCCGCGCGTCTGTGTGGCCTGTATCGCCCCCATACTGCTCTAAGGGAGTATAAAAAGCAGAGCCTTGGCCTTGTACTACAGTAATAGTAGTTTCCCCAGAAGCCAATATCTTAACTAATCCAAAATCAACCAATTTGATGATCTTATTTGGAGTTAGTTTTAAATTGCTAGGTTTTATGTCACGATGCAAAATGGGAGGGTCTTGGCTATGCAAATACACAAGCGCATCTGCAATCTGTCCAGCCCAACCCAACACCTCCCGTTCCGAAAGAAATTCATCCCGGCTCATTGCTTCTACCATCAAAGTACGCAAATCTTTCCCCGGCACAAAATCCATCACCAGGTAATCACGATTCTCTACAGAAAAATAATCTGAAACTTTGGGTAAGTTGGGATGATCTAACCGCGCCAAAACAGTAGCTTCACGCTTGAATTGCTCACGGGTTTGAGCCAACACTTTATCTGGAAGACTAAGATCATAAAATACCGATTTTACCGCGCATAAACGTCCCGTGAGACGAGTATCATCTGCCAGATAAACTCGTCCCATTCCCCCTTGTCCAATAACACGGCGGATTTCGTAACGCTCTTTTAGTGTATCGCCTGGTTTCAGCGGTTTTATCATAATCTTGGCACGACCTGAAATATCAACTTATTTGTACATTTGAAAAATGACTTCTTTCTAGCTCTATATGCTATTATAATCTATATATTAGAGATTGTAAGCCAGCATACATGCAAAATGTGATAAAGAATCGCTTTGAAAACACGGGAACCCTAGGAGAAAAATATTATGTCGGTCATCAATGAAGCTTTGCCAATTCTCATCGCTCAGGGGGGAAAATACGATGCGCATAGATGGGTCATTGAAGACGAATTGATTATTGGAAGAACTGAAGCCTGCTCCGTGTTCATCGCAGACCGCCAAGTTTCACGTTTCCACGCGCAATTAACCCGAAACGGAGACAAGGTAACTATTGAAGACCTGAACAGCAAAAACGGAACTTTTTGCAATGGCGAAGCGGTAAATGAACCTGTTCAACTAAAGGATGGAGACATTATCCAAATTGCGTTGGCGCAGGAATTTATCTATCTGAGCACAGATGCCACTCTCCCCTTGGATGATAGCGAATTTAAAAAAGCGTCTTCCCCTACCCAATCGCTTCAGCTAGCCCCGGACTCCCGCCGCGTCTGGGTAAATAAGCAGGAAATCACCCCGCCTCTTTCGGCTTTGCAATTCAAATTGCTCTCTCTTTTGCACGAAGATGCTGGACGAGTATTCCCCCGTGATGAATTGATTGCTCGTGTATGGGGCGAAACAGAGGCTTTTGGCGTCACCGACCAAGCCTTAGATGCTCTGGTACGCCGCCTGAGAAATCGGCTCGCGGAAGCGGAAACGGGGCATGAATATATTATTACCGTTCGGGGACAGGGCCTCAGATTGAATGATTCGCAGGGGCAAGGGAATTAAACGAGGTGTTTCAAAAACAGCTCAAAAAAACTGGGGGGTTTTGTAATTACCCGAAATGGCTTCTAATCAATACTGCTTAAAAGACAAAACCCTAACGCCTGCAAAAAAGCGTTAGGGCTTCTTGTTTATGGGATACAAATACACCCTTCTAATTACCTAGTATGGCCAGGCATAAGTCATTCACTTCCCTGCTCACCCCGCCTGCATCTTCTTCTCCATCGAAAACCGCAATACAGCTTGGTAAACCATCTGTAAACCTTCCAATGCGGCTTGTTGCTGTTCTTTATCCTTGCCTTGAAGTTGTTTACCACTTTCCTCAATTTGGCTCAACAGCCCTGAGAAATACTCAAACAAGCGAGGCGTTATCTCATCCTCACGTGCGGCAATGGCTTTCTTTAACTCATCTTCGTCGCCGGCATGGCTCAAAAATTCCTCAATCAATTTTACCTCTGGCGGGGAAGCTATCTTTTCTATCGTGTCAACAATTTGCTGAAGCTTTGCAGAACGCTCCAGATTATTATCTTCTCGAGCCGCCTCCAATGCTTCTTCTAGCGCGTGGACGAAGAAATCATCAATGACAGTTATATTTGCCGCTATGGCTTGGGGAATATCATCAATTTCCAAGAACGCTTCTACATTTTTGCGAGCCGCGTCAGTCCTCATCTTGATCTGTTCATCAATTTCGCTGGTGAGACGCAAAATAAGGTTGCGGCGCTCAATAAGCTGTTCGCGTTCGGAGACTTCCATTTGCTCAATGGTGTTTGTAAATAATTGTATGAAAGCATAGTCCATGCCGGGACGTGCTAACCTGGTTAAAGCCTCTACACGATCCATACTAGGGGCACTAATTACTAAATTGAGTAATTTCTCCCGAGTGAGGTTTCGCCCTAGTTGTTCCAAAGAAGCCTGAGCAGCTTCCATTTCTTCAGCTTTCTTTTTAATCTCACGCCCATATTCGGTTTCTGTGAGCAGTACGTCTTGTAACGATTGAAGTTTTTCAATATCTCCCTTGTCGGCATCAGGAGGCAGCATCCCCGCGAGACGGGAAAAGAGCATGAAAAATTCCTCATCAATAAGGGCTTCTTCTTGCTGAACAATTTTGCGTTGCTTATCGGGAGCGGCACTCATTAAACGTTGAAAGAGGCGCATTTTCTGCTCCTGAGCTTCCAACATCTCTTTTGTGATTCCATCAGCCTCTAATACTTTTTCAATAAGAGCTTTCATTGTTAATATTGTCTGTGGCTGAAAAAGATAACCTTTTCGCTGTTCAGGGGCTAAATTTTCTGTTACTTCTCTCAACAAGGGAGCCAAAGCACTTTCACGCTGCTGCATTGTGGTTTGAACGTCAGGGGGGGAAAAAGTCAGCAATAATTCCTTCTCTGGATCATGGTAAACGATGGGTAACGGCAAAGGCCCTTGATAGCCACAGTTCTGGCATTGCGTAAGGTTCACTCGCCCAGATAACAAAAGTTCTTTTGCTTGAGGGTTAACGCCCATATCAAAAACTTGCATGGCGTCAGAAAGTACGGGGTGTCCACAATTTGGGCAAGCTGTTTGTATTTTTGGCATAAAAATTTTTCCTTGTTTTCTAGTAGTTTCAGTAAATTACGGGGGCTTTATCTTGACAATGTCACTGCGAGCGGAGCGCGGCAGTCTCATGTTTCGGTGGGATATCGCCACGCCAATATTCCATTAATCTCTTTCTATTGGCAATGAAAAACAAATTCTGGCGCCGCCGCCTGGGCGGGGATCTGCCCAAATCCGTCCCGCGTGCGCCTCAATGATAGCGCGAGTTAAATACAATCCCAGGCCAGCTCCTTGCGTTTCGCGCACCGCGTCATCGGCCCGGTAAAAACGGTCGAAAATGTGCGGGATGTCCTCAGGGGCGATGCCTGGCCCTTCGTCTTGCACACAGACAATCACTTGCTCGGCTCTAATTTGCCCGCTGACAACGATGTTTCCTCCCGCTGGCGAATACTTTATCGCATTAGAAAGCAAATTAGAAAGCACTTGCTGAAGTCGGTTTTTATCACCCAAAATAACGGGAAAATTTTCTGGGAAGCGGGTCATAATTTTATGCTTATCGGTTTGGGTTTGGAAACGGGCAACCATATCTTCGGTTATCTCAACCAAATTAATATCCGCAGAATTGAAACTCAAGCCCCCAGCCTGCAGCCGGGAAGCGTCTAGCATATCTTCTATTAAGCCTGTAAGACGGTCAGTTTCTTCTTCAATGACTTCTAGGCTGTCTTGCACAACTTCGCTATCCCAAGAAACATCGTCCCGCCGCAATGTTCCCACGTAGCCTTTGATGAGGGCAATGGGTGTTTTTAATTCGTGGCTGATAACCGAAATAAAAACGCTTTTCAGTTCCTCGGCCTCGCGGAAGTGGGTAATATCGCGGATTGAGGCAACAATATTGATTAAGCTGCCTTCGCTGGAGAGTAAAGGCGCATAGGTGATTCCCACGGGGAGGGGCGTCCCGCCCGGTCGTTGGAGATCGCCTTCTATGTAGAGGTTTGCGTTCGGAGTGAGCGGCCACCCCCCAGCCTCCGCTTCCTCCAAAGTTGTTCCCTGACGCCTGCTCTCCCAGCGAATGACATCTTCATGGGATTGCCCCTGAATGATTTCTGTATCCTGGCGATAAAGCCGCGCAAAAGCCCGGTTGCATCGCTCGATGGTGTGATCCGCCGTCAAAATTAACATACCATCCGCGGAAGAGTCCAGCAAAGCATCGAGGCGGCGTTTTTCGTATGATGTTTGGGCATATAGCTGCGCGTTTCGCACCGCTATGGCCGCTTGGTCGGCAAAACTTCGCAAGAGGGCGCGATCATTATTTGAGAAAAGTCCTTGGTATCCGCGAAAGACAAAAATTAGACCGACTACTTGGTTGCAAGAGACAAGCGGCAGTCCTACCCCAGTGAGCAGGTTAAGGCTAGAACGTTTAGCCAACAAAAGCAAGAGACGGCTCACCTCTGGCAACTCGGATTCGGCTTGCTCTTCGTGTTCGGGTACTTCAGCTAAAATAGCAGATATTTGTTCTAAAAAGGAGATGGGGATTCCTTGAAATGCGGCAATATTCCATCCCCCTCGCTCTCCGCGCAAGGCTATTAGCCCGGCCTTGCCAGCCAGCATCTCGGTTGCCAAGCGCAATATGCGCGCAAGCAGCTTGTCGAAATTGAGTTCTTGAGTAAGGGCACGCGCTATTTCTAGCAGGTAGTCACGTTGGCGGATGCGGTAGTCTGGGAGCATATTGGTCTGAGTGGTCGGGCAGTCTGAATGTTTAGGTGCTGATTATATCATGTGCTTTTTTAGTGAGGCGAGGGTTAATAGAGAATTTATGATTATAATCTTTGGGGGTGGCATATACGAAAGCCAGCTTTCGTTTGAAGCGAGGGGAACACTCAAAGGTTGTTGGAAAGTTCTGCCCTCACCTTGCCTCCCTCAAATGCGACAAAAAAAGGTCATATTTACCCTAATAGGATGCTTCGCTAGGGAAATTAAGAGGGGGGCTAAGGTTTAACCAACTACTTTTTGCAATCTTCCAGATTCCAAAGTTTACGCATATGGTAAAATGACGGGCACTTTGTTATTTCATGACTTTGTGTTCAGACACCTCCCAAGGAGAACATTTAACTATTCCTCGTAAAAAAGCTATTCCTGATGAAGTGCGAGAAGAAGTTGAGCGTATTGTAAGCAAGTTCAACCGCAAAATGTTCCGCAACTCTGGTATTGCTTACTCGACTCAATACAAAGGCAAATACCTTTACCTGAAGCGGAACGAGCACGGCAAGCCAGGTCCTATTTGCAGGTTAACCTACACCGGCGAAATGGATGCCTGGGAATTCGCCATCTACAAATACTCCGCTAATGGTTACGATCCTGATGAGTGGTTTTTCCCTGGAGTTAACAAAGTAGATGGAACTATAAAGGGCGCCATGCTAGCAGGGTTAGAGGCGTATCCAGTATAAACCTTATTTCACGATTTAATGCCCGCCATGAACAAACATTTCACTTTCGAACTCCTCGCCCAAGACGGGCAAGCCCGCGCCGGGGTTTTTCACACCCCGCACGGAGATATTCCCACTCCTATTTTCGCGCCGGTAGGGACTAAGGCCACGGTTAAAGGCGTCACACCCGCTCAACTTCATGAGCTTGAGAGCCAGCTTATCCTTGCTAATACCTATCACCTTTACCTTCGCCCTGGGGATGAGCTTGTCGCCGAGATGGGCGGATTACACGCTTTCATGGGGTGGGATAAACCTATCCTAACCGATTCGGGCGGGTTCCAGGTTTTTTCGCTGGGAGACATCAACGCTATTGACAATGAGGGCGTCACTTTCAAAAGTCATATTGACGGTTCAATGCACCGTCTCACGCCCGAAAAATCCATCCACATCCAAGAGAATTTGGGCGCGGATATTATAATGGCTTTCGATGAATGTGCCGAGCCTTATGACCGTGCCTATAACGAAAAAGCCATGACCCGCACCCATGCTTGGGCCAAACGCTGTCAGACGGCTCAAACCCGCTCTGACCAGGCTCTTTTTGGCATCGTCCAAGGCGGCATTTTCCCCGACCTGCGGGCTAAATCGGCTGAGTATATCGCCGCGTTAGATTTTCCAGGCAACGCCATTGGGGGTCTCTCGGTAGGCGAGACCAAAGCAGAAATGCACGAAATTTTAGACATTGTTAACGCTATTCTCCCGGCGGACAAACCCCGTTACCTAATGGGCGTAGGAACTCCGCTAGACATTGTCAACGGCGTTCTGCGCGGGGTAGATATTTTCGACTGCGTGCACCCCACCCGTTTGGCACGTCACAAAGCCGCCTTCACCCGCACCGGACGCATGAATGTTGGCAAAGCTGTTTACGCTAACGATCCCAGGCCTCTCGTTGAGGGCTGCGCTTGCTATACCTGCCAGAACTTCTCCCGCGCTTACTTGCGGCATTTGGTCAATCAAAAAGAAATGTTGGGGGGAACCTTGCTCTCTATCCATAACATCCATACCCTTCTCCAACTCGCCCGTGAGCTAAGAGAAGCCATCATTACCGGAACGGTGGAGGAATATGTTAGGGAGTTGGGGACTGGTGACTAAGAATCGGTGACCCTGAACTACCAAGTGCAGCGCATCCAACCACCTAACTAAGAAACTAACCAACTATGACTCTAATCCAATCTATCATCCTCGGCATCGTTCAAGGCGCCACCGAATTCATCCCCGTCTCTAGCTCTGGACACCTCGTTCTCGTCCCTTATATTTTTAGCTGGGAAATTCCCGCGCAAGAAGCATTTATTTTCGACATCCTAGTGCAAGTTGCCACGCTGGCAGCCGTCTTCGCTTACTTTTGGAATGACCTTATAAGCATTGCCACCGCCACACTTCAAGGCATTCTAAAACGCAAACCATTCCAAGAACAAAACTCTCGCTTGGGATGGTATTTGGTGCTGGCTACCATTCCCGCTGGAATAGCCGCCTTGCTTTTCAAAGACACCCTAGAAGAAGCCTTCAGCAACCCCAAATGGGCCGCGTTTTTCTTATTGGGAACAGCCATCATGTTAATCATCGCCGAGCAATTCAAAAAACGCACCCGCCCGTTTGAAGAAATAGCCTGGCTAGACGCCCTTTGGATAGGTCTCTTCCAAGTTTTGGCCCTCTTTCCTGGCGTAAGCCGCTCGGGAGCAAC
>QMOK01000041.1 GCA_003648195.1 Chloroflexota bacterium
AAGATGTAGAAGATTTTTTGGCTTATGATGAGAAATCTATTCTATCTGATAAAAAACAAAAATCTGTTACCAATACTTATTCTTGTGATAACGATGTAGATATTCAGGTTGGAACCATTCACTCAGTAAAAGGCGAAACGCACGATGCGACATTGATTTTAGAGACCAAGTATTCACGTTGGTTTGATTTGGAAGATATGCTTGATTATCTTATTAGCGATAACATCACGAGACCAATAGAAGATTATAGCCGTCCAAAAACACGGGCATCTATTCAAGCAGGCTTTTTAAGAAAACTTTATGTGGCTGCTAGTCGTCCTCGACACCTTTTGTGTATGGCCATAAGTGCCAATCATGTGACAGCCGAGCAAATCAATGGTTTAAGAGATAAAGGATGGGGCATAAAAAGTTTGGAGGTTTGAAAAATCGCCTCCACCTGCGAATAAATTACAGCCTGCTAAACAAGATAGGATCGGGCAATGCAGTCCTAAAAGCCCTCATTCCTCATCACCTCATCATACTTGCGGCGCACTTCCTGAATATCCTTCCACATCAGAGCTTTGGGGGAGTTTGGGGTACGGGCGGGATTCCGCAGCAAATAACCCTCATTTATTGTATAATGTGATTATGAATAATAAACTAAAAGATGTTTTGAGCAAATTGCGAATAGGTCTCTCAGAAATTTTGCAAGAAAATCTAGAGGGCGTGTACTTATATGGCTCCCAGGCGCGTGGCGAGGCGCGGCCTGATTCAGATATTGATGTGCTAATTGTTCTTAAAGGGACTTTTGACTATGGGGAAATGCTAGACCTCAGCATTGATCTAGTAGCTGATCTTTCTCTGAAATACGATGTGGTAATATCGCGGACTTTCGTCTCAAAAGAGCGTTACCAGCGGGAAATGAATCCGTTTTATATGAACGTCCGTCGTGAGGCTGTTCCAGTATGAAAGAGCGATTTCAATCCATTTTGAGTAAAGCCACAGATAGCCTTGAGGCTGCCAAATTATTAGCAGAACAAGGCTATTATGATTTCTCAGCTTCACGCGCTTATTACGTGATGTTTTACGCTGCTGAGGCATTATTACTTGCACGCGGATTGTCATTCTCTAGCCATGCGGCTACCATCGCGAATTATGGAAAAGAGTACTCCAAAACGGGGGACATGGATCGAAAGTTCCACAAATACCTCATTGCTGTTCAAGACCTGCGCAGTCAAGGGGATTACAGCTATGGGCCAGGTGTTTCAGCAAGCCACGCTAAAGAGGCTTTATCTTGGCCGCAGAATTTTTAGAAGCAGCTACAGCTTACCTAGAAAATGAATGACCGTGTCCCCCTCGTCACCTCATCATACTTGCGGCGCACTTCCTGAATATCCTTCCACATCAGAGCTTTGGGGGAGTTTGGGGTACGGGATGGATTCCGCAATAGATACGAGGGGTGAAAGATGGGCATTACCCAACGCCCCTGAATTTGCAGCCATTTGCCGCGTAAACGCGTAATCCCTGTCCGGCCTAAAATTGCTTGGCAAGCCACATTACCCGCGAGAAGAACAATGGGAGCATCCACCAGCCGGATGATTTCAAGCAAATAAGGTTTGTAATACTCAATCTCGCTGGAGTCAGGTTTTCGAAAAGCCTTTCCCCCCTGACCAGGCGGCATGCGAAAGACAGAATTAGTGATGAAAACATCTTGATCCATATCAAAATTCACTGCATGCAGAATTTTATCTAAAAGTTTTCCTGCTTTCCCCACAAAGGGTTTGCCCTGTATGTTTTCCTGCGGCCCTGGGGCCTCTCCCACAATAAGAAGCTTGGCATTAGGGTCGCCTCGGCTAATAACCATGTTAGTGCCTGTCTTGGCCAGCAGGTCATTGGTCATGTTCTGCATGGCTTTTAGAAGTTCGTCTAGCGAATCATATTGCGGTACAGATGAGGATGTCTGAGACATGAGGGGCTCCTTATGAGATGGAAAAACCATTGGGAAGATTCTACTACACAAGTTGAGCATCTGATAAAAATATTGAAAAGATAGGGATGGTTCACAAATATGTAGACACTTTCCAAACCAATATGTCACTGCGAGGAATGTTTTTTGTGACGTGGCGGTCTCCCAGTTAACACAATGGCTTTGAAATCAGGGAGAGTACCGCAAAGGGGCGCAGAGATTGCCACACCCCCTGCCAATGGCACGCACAGCGAAAACGGGGGGTTCGCAATGACATGTGGATTAATGAGAAAAAGTGTCCACTAATTTCTAGTGCTTTGTCAAGCGTGAAATGATGGCTTGTAGCAGCGAACGAGAGTTCGCCTGTCCCCTAAAACGGGCACTCTCGTGCCCTACTACGAACACGTCATACTATACTTGACACAACACTAGTTCAAAATGAACCATCCCAAAAGATATTGGCTCATCTGTTGAATGTGTGCAACAAAAGGCGATATAAATATCGCGTTACGGTTTCGTAGGACGACATTCATGTCGTTTTGCACGTTTTTCATACATGAGCCAAGATATTTATTTTGCTTCTAGCTACCCGACAGTTTTAATTTGGATATGGATTGACACTGATTTTCACGGATTCTTTTTTGTTTTTTCACAGAAAATCCGCGTTTTCCGTGTTTATCCGTGTCCGAAAAAAGTCTTTCAGCATAAGTGTCGGGTAACTACTTTTGCCTCAAATTACGAGTAAGTAAATATTCAATAAAATCGCAAACATTATTGACATAATCTAAAACTAATATATAATATCTTTCTAAATATAAAACAAAATATAAAAAAACTTTAGTATTGTTTCATCTTTTGCAAACAAGGAGAGCAGCAGTGGCAACACAATTTTCGGTCAAAGATGGCAAACAATGGAAAGCTCCCTTTTTCACCATTTGGAGCGGCCAAGCAATTTCACTATTAGGAAGTCAACTCGTTCAATTCGCATTAATCTGGTACATAACCGTAGAAACCGGGTCGGCCACGGCCCTGGCTATTGCGACAATGGTGGTTATTCTACCCCAAGTTATTCTATCCCCGTTCATCGGCGCTTTGGTAGACCGCTGGGATAGAAGACAAATCATGATAGTGGCCGATACTGTCATAGCCTTGGCTACCTTAGCAATGGCGGCTTTATTTGCCCTCGAAATCATTGAACTTTGGCATATTTATAGCTTGTTAATTGTTCGGGCTATTGGCGGCGCGTTCCACGGCCCGGCCATGACATCCTCCACTTCCTTGATGGTTCCCAAAGAACACATAACTCGCATCCAAGGTGTCAACCAAGCCCTCAATGGCGGGCTAAACATCATCTCTGCCCCTTTGGGAGCCTTGCTGATTGAATTAATCCCCACGCAAGGAGTTCTGGCAATAGATGTGGTAACAGCCGCCTTTGCCATCATCCCCCTCTTCTTCATTGCCATCCCCCAACCAGAACGTGATACCCAACCCAATGGCGAAAAACCCTCCGTACTCCGCGAAATGAAAGAGGGGTTGGATTATGTTTTAGCCTGGCGCGGAATGATGTACATTGCCGGGATTGCCATGCTGTTGAACTTTCTCTTAGCCCCCGCGTCTTCTCTGGTGCCACTTTCGATCAAGGAGCACTTCGGGGGCGGGGCCATGCAATTAGGATGGGTGAACTCGGCCTTTGGGGTGGGCGTTATCCTGGGAGGGCTAATCCTGGGGGCGTGGGGCGGCTTCAAGCGGCGCATCGTGACCTCTATCCTAGGTATCGCCGGGATAGGTTTGGGTGCCTTACTGATGGGAATAGCCCCGGCCAACGCGCTCTACGTAGCTCTGGCAGCCAATTTTATCTTTGGCGTATTCCAACCAATTGCCAATGGCGCCCTGGGAGCTATCATGCAGGTAACAGTAGACCCATCTATGCAGGGACGGGTCTTCACCTTACTAGGCAGCGCATCCGCCGCCATGATGCCCATAGGGTTGGCTATTGCCGGCCCCCTTTCAGATCGCTTTGGCATTCAAACCTGGTTCATAGTTGGCGGCGTGGCCTGCCTGGTGATGAGTGTACTCATGTTAACTATTCCCGCAGTGATGAATATTGAGTCAAACCACCAAAATGCAGGGAAACCTTAGGCTTGTAGATTGGGAAACTGAGAGATTGACAGATTGGTTGATTGGTTTATGCGCCCCGCTTCCTGACACCTAGTCCTCTATCACCCGATTCCTGGCTTGAATTTCACCCTGGCGTCTGATAGAATGAAAACATGTCAGCAAAACAGGGGAAAACATGATACTTAGATCTTTAGAAGGTGTGTACAGAAACGGGGTAATTGAATTACCTGAGATTCCAAGCGGGATAGGTGATGAGACACCTGTTATTGTAACGTTCTTGGAGGCAGGAGGAATTAACTTGCGTTTGCGGGGTATCACTGAAGAGCAAGCTGCTTACTTACGGGGGAGTCTAGAAACTTTTGCCACCGATTGGGAAAATGAAGAAATGGATGTCTATGATGATTACGATACCAACAAATCCAAGTTATAAACGGGGAGATGTAGTACTTGTACTATTCCCACATTCAAATTTACGAACAGCAAAGCCTCGTCCAGCACTTATAGTCCAAGCAGATAACCTTGATACAGTTATTGACAAAGCCATAGATCGCGTTATTGGAACCTTTCCCATGGAGAAAGTTGATCCCTCACTCAAGTATACTTTAGGGCTATAAGCTGATACTCCCCTGTATGTAAAAAACAGCCCTCAATAAAAACCGAGGGCTGTTTTTGGTTAAGGTGACCAATCAATTACGCGAGGGCTTTTTCTACTACTTCTACTACTTCTGGCAAGTCAATGCCCAAGCTTTGAAGTTTCTCTAAGGTGGGGATGCCATTGGGCGTCCAGCCTCGCCGTTGGTAAACAGCGTCCATAAGTGACTCGTATTGGGCTTCGCGGAATTTACGGAGTTGAGCCACTTTTTCTGTCGTACTCAGGCCATCCGTCTCGATCCCAGCCAAGGTCTGGAGTTGGTTGTCGTAGCGATCGGCACGAGATTCGTACTCTTCGTTTGTGACCGGCCCCATAGCGCGGTAGGGGGGATAGTCGTGTTCGCGGGTGCCAAAGCCAACCCGGAGGTTGAAAACCCGTTGGAAGTTGTAAACACGCTCGGATTGGGCGATGAAATCGTCTATAGTAACCTTCTTTCCCGTCACTCCCTCGTAAACCCAAGTGTAATTCTCAACGTGTTCGGGAACCGTTTCGGGATCTTCGGTTTCAGCGTTATTGGCCGGTTTGATGTCATTCCATGGCAGTTTGCACAAACCATGCAAGCTGAACCACGTCCGCCACATGGGGTAGTAATGCAAAGCCTCTGCCTTATCCTCAAAAGTGGGAAGTCTTTTCTTAACCTGATCCATGAAAATTAGCCAAGCCTCATCGTGCTGCGCCCCCTTAAGAGCCATACCAAATCCGCCTTGTTGGGCAAGGGATTCCTTGGTAACGTACTCTGAAATTTCCATCCCTTTGACTTCCATGCCGATGTCTTTTAAATGCGCGAAATCGCCGCCAAATTCCTCGGCGAAGTAGGATGCCATATAGCGCACGCCTTGCCCCACAACAACGCCAAATCCCTCTCCACGCGCCATCTGATGGAGAAGTTCTAGGGCTGCCTTGGCGTTGCCCCAGGTGAGGTCTAATCCGCCTGTGCGTTCTTTGTTGAGAACGCCATCCGCGTAACATTCCATGGCAAAAGCAACTGAGTCGGCGAACGAGATAGTATCTACGCCGTAAATGTCGCAATAAAAATTCAGTTCAATCACAGCTAGGGAGTCGAAGACGCCAATGTTGGCGCCAAGCCCAGCGGCATTCTCATATTCGGGGCCATCCACGAGCACCTTTTCTCCAGCGTGGGGGCCAGTTTGGAGGGGAAAATCGTTCACCGCGTGGGAGCAGGCCATGGAGCAGCCCAGCCAACAACTATCAACGCGGTTCTCTTGAGCAAAGGCTTTTCTCCAAACAGGGGACGAAATTCCATCGGTCTCGGGATGGGTTCCATAGCGAAAATTATGAGTAGGCAAAAGATCAAATTGATCCATAATCTCGACCAGGTGGGCGGTTCCCACAGAGCGCATATCGTTTTGTTTCGCGTCCAGGTTAGTGACTTCCGCGTTATAGCGTTTTCCAGCCTTGCGGATAAGGGCTAAATTAGCAGGCCCATTGCTCTTTCCGCTGAGGTCGCTAAAGTGAACGACAATGCCTTTAATTTTCTTATCCCTAAAAACTCTTCCCGAACCGCCGCGGGCGCATTGTTTAATGCGTACTTCTTTGCGGCGTGAGTCGTACCAGCTTAGGTTGAGGCCGGCGTAACGGATGTAATTCGCCGCTTCTCCGGTGGTGACAACAGAAACATTGCGTTTGTCGCGTTCGTCTTTGGCATACATCTCGGTGAGAATGCCGGCCAGGGGGTAAGTGTTGAGGGCTTCTTCAGGAGCAGCTTCGATGGTGATTTTGCCTGTATCACCATCAATGAAAATAACGACATCTTCAGTTGCCTTGCCTTGAATTGCCAGAGCATCGAAGCCAGAGAATTTGAGGTAAGGAGCAAAGTATCCGCCGCCATTGCTATCTATCACGGATTTGGTAAGGGGGGAAAGGGTGACAGTGGTGGTTTTCCCCATCCCAGAATAAGCCGTGGTGCCACACAAGGGGCCATTTGCGAACACTAAAGCATTTTCGGGGTCGTCCCATTTGGTGCCATCTTCAAGGGCGTCCCAGAGCAGCCGCAACCCAAAACCGCGTCCGCCAGTGAAAACGTCTTTCATTTCCTGGGTAACGGGTTTTGTTTGGATAGTGTTCTCTGAAAGGTTGATATGCAAGGTGCGGTTTGCATATCCGCGTTCTATAGGTTTAAGTTCGTAATCATATTCTGCTAATAAAGTATGTGTTGCTCGCCAATTTTTTTCAGTCATCTATAAATCTCCTTAGTTAGTTAACTAGTTGGTCGCTCTACTTTTATATTATACCCGTTAGCGCCTGAGATTCCTCCTTTTTTGGACAGCGAAAAGGAACTTACATTATCAAATATTCTCATCTTACTGTATCTTTTAGTTCATCTGTTGAAAGTGTGCAGGGAAAGGCGATACAAATATCGCGTTACGCTTTCGCAGTACGACATTCATGTCGCTTTGCACAATATTTATATATGAGCCTATCTTTTATGACATGATCACTTTTAGCTAAAAATTATAGGGCGCTTCAAGCAGCTAGAGAAGGAATTGCGTAAACCCTAACAAAAAAGCCCCGCAGCTAATTTGAAGCGAACGGGGCATCACATTTTTGTGTTTGAGAAAAAGGGCTAAATTATCGTCTCCCTAACCGTAACAGGCCGGTGTTCATTTTCGTAGACTGCGTATGGGTATCTTCTTTCCCAAAGCTAAATACTTCACCATCTTCGGTAACGGCCTCAATATCAAGGCCAAGGCTCTGCATCTCGCGCACAAGCACATGGAATGAGGCGGGGATACCTACTTCCCCTATCTCTTCACCTTTTACAATGGCTTCATAGGCCTTTACCCGTCCAACAACGTCATCCGATTTTATCGTCAACATCTCTTGTAATATGTGAGCCGCGCCATACGCTTCAATGGCCCAAACTTCCATCTCACCAAAACGCTGACCGCCAAATTGCGCCTTTCCGCCCAATGGTTGTTGGGTCACCAAACTATAAGGTCCTGTAGAACGTGCATGAACTTTGCTTTCGACCAAGTGGTGAAGTTTTAGAACTGTCAAAACGCCCACTGTAGCAGCGTGGTCATACACTTCCCCAGTCTTGCCATCCCGTAAAATTTGCTTTCCAAACGTAGGAAGAGGTTTACCTGTTTCCGCTACTATCTCCGCTGCCTTTGCGTTAATTTCCTCAAAAGACGCTTCTGCTAATTTGTCTTCTGTTGCTGTCACATCCGCAATCCATATTCGTAAACAAGCCGCAACAGCGCGTTCGTCTTGGGCATCCCGTTCTGAAACTGGAATGTCAGCGTCCTCAAAGAAGAGAATTTCATCTGCTTCATATCCTTTCTCTTGAAGCCACTCGCGCAAAACAGATCGGCGCGCATAAACATTATCTACGGCTAATTTATATACATCATAGCCAAGACCGCCCAGCCAATTCTCAAGATATAACCGACATACCTCGGCATCGTCAAAGATGGTCTCAGGATCATACTCATATTGGCTAAGCCATGTCCACGCTCTGGCAGTAATGTCTTTCCAAGCTTTGTCAATCATCCAAGCGCGAGCCAGTTCTGCCTCAATTTCGTTCTCATTAGCGCCATCAAAAACAGGTGTCACCGCTCGGAATCCTAGCCGATGCGCAGCCCATCCCAGGTGGGTTTCTAGTAACTGACCAATGTTCATCCGGCCAGGAACACCCGTAGGGCTAAGTATCATATCAACCGGTGTACCGTCTTCCAAATATGGCATGTCTTCGGTGGGAACGATAATGGAAACAACACCTTTGTTTCCGTGCCGGTTAGCAAGTTTGTCACCTGCCATCAACACGCGGCGTTGAGCAACAAAGACGCGCACCATCTTCTCAACACCAGCCGATAAATCTGCGTGGTCTTCTCGAGTAAAGACTTGCACGTTAATAACTTTTCCGCGTTCACCGTGAGGCATACGCAAGGAGGTATCTCTCACATCTCGTGATTTTTCGCCAAATATGGCTCTCAACAAACGCTCTTCAGGTGAAAGCTCTTTTTCACCTTTGGGAGAAATTTTTCCTACCAAAATGTCTTTTGATCCTACTTCTGCGCCAATTCGGATGATGCCATCTTCATCCAAATCTTTGAGAGCTTCTTCGCCAACATTTGGAATATCACGAGTGATTTCTTCAGGCCCCAATCGGGTGTCTCGAGACTCAATTTCATGCTCTTCAATGTGAATCGAGGTGTAGTAATCTCTCTCAAGAAGGTGCTCAGAAATAACTATTGAGTCTTCAAAGTTCAAACCTTCCCACGATAAGAAGGCCACCACAACATTTTGTCCCAAGGCAAGGTTACCCTCTACCGTTGAAGCAGAATCGGCAATAACGTCTCCTTTGCGGACAAGTTGACCTTTGTTCACAATTGGACGTTGGTCAAGACAAGTGCTTTGGTTAGAGCGCTGATATTTCCGCAAATTATGCTCTTCTAGTTCGCCTTTTGAGTTACGAATAACAATTTTATTTCCAATAACGGAGATTACTTCTCCATCTTCTTCAGCTACAAGCACTTGACCAGAGTCCGTAGCGGCTGGACGTTCCATTCCAGTAGAGATCATAGGAATATCAGGGCACAGCAGCGGAACACCTTGAGCCTGCATGTTCGCTCCCATCAAAGTTCGGTTAGCATCATCATGAGACAAAAAGGGTATCAATCCAGCACTGATGCCTACAGTCTGATTGGGTGCTACATCCATGTATTCTATATCTTTGGGCGTGAAAAAGTCAAAACCTAAGCGGTATCGCGCTGAAATACGCTCTTCTTCAAATTCGTAGTGGTCGTTCAAAGGTGAGTTAGCCTGAGCAATAACATAGCGGTCTTCAACGTCGGCAGCGAGATAAATAGCCTCTTCTGAAACGTATGGAACAACAAGCACTTTTTCTATGCCTGCTTTCTGTATTGCGTCTGCTATATCTTTGGTGACACGCGTTCCTTCTTCGGCAAGCACTTCTCCCGTTTCAGGGTTAGTAACTGTTTCTCGCAGTTTAGCTCCTATCAATTCAGAATCACCAGGGGAGGCAATATTTCGCACTTTGCGATAAGGGGTTTCGATAAAGCCATAATCATTTACTTTGGCAAAGGAAGCGAAACGCCCTATCAGACCAATGTTCGGGCCTTCAGGTGTTTCAATAGGACAAATTCTGCCATAGTGAGATTGGTGGACATCACGCACGTCAAAGCCTGCTCGCTGGCGATGCAATCCACCTGGCCCTAAAGCCGAGAGTGTGCGTTTGTGCCGCAACTCAGAAAGCGGATTCGTTTGATCCATAAATTGAGATAGCTGACTTGAGCCAAAAAATTCTCGAAGAGAGGCCACTACAGGACGAATATTCACTAAAGTCACAGGAGCCATTTTCCGTCTACCGCGAAGAGACATCCTTTCACGGATTACCCGTTCCATGCGGCGAATCCCAATCCGAAGTTTATTTTGGATTAGCTCATCCACGGTCTTAATACGGCGATTACCTAAGTGGTCAATGTCGTCAGGGTCTTGCATCCGATTATTGATTTCAATCATGCGCCGCACCAAATGGTACACATCCCATTTAGTGATTGTCTGATGCGTCATCGGAATCTTGTCGTATAAATCAAATTTTTGATTTAGTTTATAACGGCCTACCGGTTTGAGATTGTAACGGCGGTCATCAAATAATTGACTTTCTAAAAATTCAGTGGCATTCTCAAGCGTGGCGGGGTCGCCGGGACGCATACGCTGGAAGAAGTCAATCAAAGCCGCTTGAGCTACGGTCAATCCGTCAACTAATTCCCATTCTGGTTCCTGTCCAAAGCAACCGGCAATGAGCATCCGATCAGCGTCGTTATCCACGTCCTCAAACAAAGACATGATCTCTTCATCAGTGCCTTCTTGGAACGGAGAATCTTCAATTCCATCACTAACCGCTGCTAGCGCACGCAAAAAGATTGTCACTGGGATTGTGCGTTGTCTGTTGAAACGAACGACCAAATAACCCGTTTTTCGGGTTTCAAACTCCATCCAAGCACCACGGTCAGGAATTAGTTTGGCAGTTGCCAAGCGGCGCCCGGTGGAGCGGTTGACTTCCGCTTCGAAATAAACTCCAGGAGAGCGGATCAATTGAGAAACAACGACTCTCTCAGTTCCGTTGATAATAAACGTTCCTTTCGGAGTCATTTCTGGGAACTCGCCCATGAAGATTTCTTGTTTAATTGGCTCGGGAACCTTTGGCCCTGCTAACAACACAGAAACGTACAAAGAGGAAGCGTAAGTCAAATCACGCTCTATGCACTCGCTAACAGTGTACTCAGGTTCCTCAAACCTATATGTTAAACCCCATTGTTCTGCCTCAACAGAGTCACTGGGGAAATATAAACGCATTTTTCCATTATAAGATTCAATCGGCGAAATTTCATTAAGTAATTCCGCCACGCCTTCTTTCTTAAGGTGTTTAAAAGACTCTAATTGAACATCAATCAATGGGGGTAACGGATAACGATAAGCGATACGAGCGTAACTTTTGGATGGCATGGTCTGCGCCATAGAATTACTCCTGACTTCAGCTAATATAAACCTCAAAAAAATGTCTATTAACCCTTATGCGCTATAATGCCCCGGCGTTCCACCAGGGCATTTCTTTTAGTCATACAGGCAAAATTGGCAAATCACAGGCTTGAATGTATTTCTATAATTGAAAACTTCCCAAAAATAAGGGGGCTTTTGGGATAAATGAAGTAGGTTTGAGATATTCCTTTGAAAACGGTACAATGTTGTTTTTGACATAAGATACCCTCAACCTACAGACACGATATTATAATAACTGAATACTTTTCGGTCAAGATATACGAGAGATGGGTTTAAGTCCAGGGACGTTCAACTCTATGCCGCCCAGATATCAGAAACCTGGGTGAGTTGAGAACTAAACAACCTGGTGATTTAAGCGTTCTGGGACTAAAAATCATGGCTCCAAAGGCGCGTCACGCCTTTAACCACTTGGCCTTTCCATAAGAATGTAGAAAAAATCCCCTCTAACTTTGAAGATTTTTAGAGTAGAATGTAGTTCGGTTCAAAAAATGGCTCATTGCCGAGGAGAATCCAAAGCAATCGCAGCCCCTTAGCAAACGGGAATGTCGCAAATTCTCCGCTGATTACCTATCGCATAAAATGAGAGAAAACTATGTTAAACGAAAACAACAAAAATTATAAGGCAGGTTTTATTGCCGTTATGGGCAGGCCAAATGTGGGCAAATCTACTCTTCTGAACGCGCTATTAGGGCAAACGATTGCCGCCGTTTCCTCTAAGCCGCAAACCACCCGAATGCAACAATACGGGATTCTCACGCTTGAAGAGGCACAACTTATTTTCATTGACACACCCGGCCTACACCGCCCACACCATAAATTGGGAAAATATATGAATTACGATGCCCAGAAAGCTTTGGAAGACGCCGACCTGGGGATATTCATTGTAGATGGCACTACGCCTATTCCTCACGAAGAAGATCATCTTCTCGTTGACCTCCTCCGAGAACTTCCAGCCCATCCGCCAATGATTATGGCGCTTAATAAAGTAGACCGCATTCCCCAAGATGAGCTAGAGGAACGTCAGCGAGTTTATCAACAACTCATTCCACAGGCAGAACTCATTCCCATTTCTGCCGCACGCGGAGACAATTTAGACAAATTGAAAAGCACTCTCATTGACCTGCTTCCAGAAGCTGAGCCATTCTTCGCCGCCGACCAAGTCACCGATATTTACGAACGTGATATAGCATCTGACCTCATTCGCGCTGCAGCCATGTTGAGCCTCAAAGATGAACTCCCGCATGTTATTGCCGTGCGCATGGACGAGTACACAGAGAGAGGGGATAAAGGAGGCTATGTAGCGGCTACTATCTTCGTGGAACGGGAATCACAAAAGCCTATCGTCATTGGATGGAAGGGAAAAAAGATTAAACGCATTGGTACTATGGCCCGCAAAGAGATTGAAGAGATGAGCGGACGCAAAATCTTTTTGAAGTTGCGCGTGAAGGTACGCAAAAATTGGCGCAACGATGAAAACGCGCTTAAGTTGTTTGGGTTTAAGAAATAACGTAATTGCTCATAACCTAGTTATAAGATAGTGAGTGCAATGCACTTCTAAAGTGCGTTGCACATCTTTATATTTAAGCAAGTACGAAACGACATTCAACGTCTCACCTCTCAACCGAAAAACTAACCTCTTTCACCGTCACATTGCCGGCCATATCGCTTGCGTTCACCACAAGAGTGTACGTCCCCCACTTCATTTCCCAGGCGTACGCGAAAGGAGGTTCAATTCGCTCGGCAAGTGTCTTTCCGTTGAGGGTAAACATCACGGCGTCCAATTCTACGTTGTCGCTCACCTGCGCCTGAAACGTGAGCCGCTCGCCATCCTCAAATTGGAATATTTGACCGTCTTCAATAGCGAGCAAAGCAAGTTCTGGGGGAGTATTATCCACCGAAACTAAAATAGTAGCCTTCTCTACCCGCTGCTCTTCGCGCAAAACAATCACCCGCAAAGCGTATAAGCCATCCTCAAACTCGCTAGTATCCCAGCGCCATAACGGAGCGTTAGTAACTCTGTCTGTTACCTCGGTGCCGTATTGCTGCCAAGTTTCAGGGTTAAGCCCTTTTCCTATTTGAATTTGATAAGAAAGAAAATCGCTTCCGCTGGCCGTTCCCTTAACCAAAACCTCGCCCCGAACGTAAGCAAAATTCTCTGGCTCTAAAATATGTAAATTCTCAGAAAAAGACGGCTGATAAATAACGTCGTAAGTCTCTGGGGGAGTCGACAACCCTTTTCCGGCGGCCCAGTCGGCGGCCTCTGGGGGAACAATGAGATACACGCGCTCTTCTATTAACTCTGGCTGAGTGAAAACAGTTGCTAAACGGCCTGTCTCACGGTTCACCTCTCTAACTTGGTAAAGAGTATCTGCCTGAACAGGCTCACTGCCGGCGATAAAAATTTCGCGGACAGTCGCCGGGCAATATTCGGTGGGCAACATGCCCGAAAACTCGCAAACGTTTAAGGTGGTGATTCCTGGGGGCATCTCCCAGCCCAATGGGGGCAAGTCACGCGTGGAATATTGAGCAATGGCCCTCCACAGGCCAGACGCCGCCTCTTCGGGGAGCGCGGCCATTCGCGGGGGAGTGGCATTCGCGTTTGGGGCGGCGGAATCGCCATCCCCCAGGCCAAAACCCGCCCATACAGCTATCACACGCTGAGGAGTGTAGCCTACCGTCCAAGCAGTGTTTCCCTCCCAGGTATGTCCAATTTTCACCCCTACTGGACGCCCAATCTCTAGTACGTTGGGATGTCCCAAACTAGGCCAACGCGCGGTTTCATCTGCCAGCGCGTCTGTAATCAAATAAGCCAACTGCGTGCCGATTACGGGACGGCGGGCTTCGTTGGGTGTTTCACGCCAAACTTTTCCGCCCTCGCTTTCGATTCGCGAAACGCTCACGGGGCGCAAATCGCTCCCGCTCCAACCTTCTAAAACGCCCTGGTTGCCTAGCACGCCATAAGCTTGGGCAATGTCTAGCAACGTCACCGCCTGGCCGCCCCACAAGGCAGAAGCATCTACTTCAACGGCCACGCCAAATTGGGTAAGAATATTGAGGATGCTGGTTTGCCCCAATTTTTCCCAATATTTCAGGGCTGGAACAAGGTAATCGTTAGCCAATGCCGTTCGGAGGCGAACAGGCCCTTTGTATTCGCAATTTTCGCGGCAATGGGGATGGGCATCTTCTGCACTGAGGGAAAATGTGTAAGGGATGTCTAAAACCATAGTGGATGGCGCATCCCCATGCGTGAAGGCTGTTAAATAAACGAATGGATCAAGAATAGACCCGGCGGGGTGACTGTTTCTAAGAGCCAAATCTATTCCCTGAGGCCCGCCGCCGGTCATGGCGAGTAAATGGCCGTTTTGCGGGTTGAGCATAATGACGCTTGTTGTCAGCGGCGCGGGCGTAGCAGCCGTTTCTTCGGCGGGGGTGCCCCCTGTGTAGAGGGTGGGCAACAAGCGGGCTGCTTCGCAATTGGCGGCTACTGGGGCATCGCTCCCAGACACCCGCGCTATTTGGTGTTGAGCGGCGCATGTGGCCTGTTGCTGTAAGTCGGCGTCTAGGGTGGTAATGATTTTAAATCCGCCACGCTTGAGGCGGCTTTCGGGAATGTCTTGCACCGCTTGCGCGAGAACATAGGTCACAAAGGCTGGAATACGTTGGGCGAGGGGTTCTTCTTGAATGGTAATTTCGGCATCGCTGGCTTGGCGAACTTGTTCAGACGTTATGTAGCCTTTGATGAGCATGGCGTGAAGAAGCTCTTGCTGGCGTTCGCGGGCGGCTTGGGGGGCATCAAAGGGGTTGAGTGCGGGGGCTTCGCCTACAACGGCTAGTAAAGCGGCTTCGGCTAGGGAGAGATCTGCGCTCGGTTTTCCAAGGTACACTTGGGCGGCGGCTTCTATGCCATAAAGTTGATGTCCGTAATAGGTGTTGTTCAAATACCATTCTAAAATTTGCTCGCGTCCAAATTGAGATATGGCTTGCGCGGCTAGTATGCGTTCTCGCAGTTCGCGTTGGAGGCTTTCTGGCTCATTCCAGAAGAGCAGGTCGGAAACCAGCCGCTGGGGCATGGAATTGGCATCTTCTGCGGTACGCCAATTTAAGAGTTGCCAATTAGACCGCGACCAAAAACTGGGGTCGGCGGCGGTTATTGTAGCGGCAGCAATCTCTGTTTCGGCGAGGGCGTCTAAGGGGATATATTCGCGCTTTTCTATGCGGGGGTTTTCAAAGCTCCACAATATCTCGCTTCCGGTTTGGTCGTAGAGGCGGGTGGGTTCTAGGAGTTCGCCCTGGGTTGGGGAAAGAAGGCGTGCTAGCTGCTCTACGGCGGGGAGGTCTTGGGCAATGCGGGAGAAAAGGAAGGCAGAGATTATGGCGCAGAGGGCAATTGCTAAGCTCAGAGCGGTTGCGCTGGTGAGGCCTGCTCGCCCAGCGGGGCTTTGGCGGTGCTTTGCGCGGCGTCTTTTGCGGGAGCGTATAATGGGGGTGACTTCATCCATGGAGGAATTGGTATATGGGGAAATTGGTATAGAGGGGATTGAGAAATCAGAAATGCATCACGGGGGCGGCGTCTGCGTCTAGGATATGGTCACGGAATACTGTGTAATATGGCAAGAGATGTTTGTGGGTGATATTCTCTTGTATTTCGTCTAATATTTGCGTGACACGCTTTCTTGGTTCTTCGTTTTCTTGGCCTGTGGTTTGGAGTGTTTTTTCTAGTTCACATAGGGCGGTTAACTCTAACCATAGATTAGATATTTCGGCGGCTTCTTGCGCGGCAAGTTGAAAATATTCTTCTGCTTGGGCAATATTCCCTATTTTTAGGGCTATTTCTCCCGATAAAATCTGGTTACAAAGCGATAAAGAAATCCAGTCATCACTGTCTGCTATTTTTCGAACTTTTGTATTCAGTTTCATGGCTCGCTCTAGGTCATCTTCATTGATGGCAATCGCTTCCCAGGCAAGCATAGCCGTTACTTCTCCTGTGGCCATGGAAGCCATGTTTATTTTTTCAAGGCTGTCTTTAATTATTTCTTGCCCTTTGGCTACTTCACCTTCCCGTGCCAAGACAAATCCCAAGCGGAAAAGATTATCGAATCCAGTGAAGTGTTCAGGGGCTGTTTTATAACCTGCTGAATAATATTCTTGAGCGGCTTCATAAGCTTGTAATAAATAATAAATATCGCCTGTTATGCGTTGTCCGAGAGCTATGTTGTCTTGATAGGCAAATCTCTGTCCAATTTGAATGGTTTGGTCTGCGTGTTCAAAGGCAACACTAATATCTCCTTTGGATAGCTCAATCATAGCACGATAGGCGTGTAAATATCCTAGCATCCGCCAACTGTGAATACGCTCTGCTATTTCAAATCCATAATCAGCGGCGACAAGGGCTTCTTCATATTCTCCTAGGTAGTACTGTGCAATGGCAATCGCTGAATAGCCAGTCAATTGCCGGTGAGGGTGATTGCCTTCTTTGGCTCGTTCAAGGCAAAGTTTTGCGTGTTTTAGGCCTATGCGGGGATGAGCGTTTAGGGTATTGGTTACTGCCATTTGGTAATGTGCGTTCGCCAGGGCGTTGAACACTCTTGCTTCTTCGGTACTACCCGCCCCCAGAGTCAGCGCGTCTTGAAACATTTCTTCCGCTTTATCCAAGCGATTTAGCATATAAAGAAATACGCCTCTCCGAACCAGGTTTTCTATGTACTCTGTTGTGTGGCGTGTTTCATCTAAATAAGTTAAAGCCCGATCAATAAAGGTAAGCCCTTCTTCAAATTCGCCAGTTGCCATGCAGGCATCGCTCAAGTTTCCCCAAGCGGTACCTTTGAGCAAATCGTCCTCGCGTTG
>QMOK01000042.1 GCA_003648195.1 Chloroflexota bacterium
ATGGGAAGCCGCCATCCGAGTTTTGCAGCATTTTTAGTTTTTCGATATCTCTTGCCACGGATGCTTCCATTTCCTCGGCGGAGGGCAGCCCGTCTGCCTCAAAGGCGGTTAGTACGTCTCGCAGGGCGGCTATGCCTAACACACGGGAGGCCAATTGTTCTGAACATTCATAAGGGTACGATACCAGGTAAAGCACGGCATCGGTGAGGGCTTGCAGCGCGGTAGAGGAGGTGTTGATCTCTAATTCGCCAAATTGTGGAAAAACGCCTTCGGGGGCGGCTATAGGCTGGGCTACAGCTGCATCTCCATCCACCACGCCATAGGTGGCAAAAGCTTCGGTGGTGGCGGGTGTGTAGACTGGCAACTCGCCCAATGCGGCGTCCGCGTTCCGCCCGGCCACGCCCGCTATTTGGAAGCGGGCCGTTCCGGCCATCTCTGCCTGAGCGGGGAAGCGTACCTCCACCCTATCATTGGCAGGGACAGTTACCCGCAGGCCGGCGTCTTCGGTGAGGTTGAGATTGCTGACCCGCGCGACTACTTCAACCTCCATGGCTTCATCGGTTTGGTTCTGGATGACAACGGGAAGTTCAAATTGATCGCCAAAGTTGAGGAAACGCGGAGCGGAAGGGCGCACCATGAGCGGCAGGCGGGCGGTGATAGCAGCCTCGCCAGAGCCGAATTGCTTCCCGCTTGTATCCACGGCCACAACCATCACGCGGTAGCGGGTTAGGTTGTCGGGCAGAGAAACTTTTACGCTGGCACGGCCATTCTCATCGGTGCGTACTTCGGGGGCAAAGGTCGCCAGGGGATTGAAATCTACACGTATGCTAATAGGTTTGTCTCCAGCCGCCGCGCCTCCTACCCCATCCATTGCCATTTCCGCGGCAGGAGCTTCTAATGGCGCTTCCACTTCCATTTCTTTTACCACTTCTTGAACACCAAGGCTCTTCTCCGCTGCCATGTTTCTAGATTCATCTTGGGCGTGCTCGGCGAGGTCTTGAGGGTTAGCAAGGATAATGCTGGCACGGCTGTAGTAACTGTTGAAGCCGGACGGCCGCTCTTGGTAGAAAACAGAAATAGGGTCGGTCATCTGGTAGCCAGTGAGGGCTAGGATAGCCTCATCTACCACCACGGCCACAAGTTCGGCGTTGGGGACGGGTTTCCCGTTGGCGTCTGTGAGAGTCAGGTCAAGCGTGGTCTCTCCGCCGGGTTCCAGTTTTTCTTCTTGAGGCGTTACCTGAAGAGAGAGTGTGCGTTCCAGAGGGGGGATGTTGAGGATGATCTGGCCGGTGGCGTATGCCGGGCGTGGAGGGGCTTCTTCAACGATTTCGCCCGCGGTGTTCGTGCGAGGCGCCGACCCCACCACGTCTACCTGAACGTGGAGGTTGGGGAAGTACTCCTCGGTGATGGGGATTTCTAGGGTGGTGTTGCCATCCTCTAGCGTGAAACGTTCTGTAGAGAGGATGCCGTTGCGGCTGAGGGTTAGCAATCCCTCGGCGGGGCTGAACGGGGACTGAACTAAAATTTCTGCCACATCGCCCGGTTGGTAAATTTCTTTGTCGGGGATGAGAGTGACGGTTTCTTGCTCCACTTCACGGGCCGGGGGATGTTGTCCGCCGCTTACCCAGCGGGTGAACGTGCTTTGGTTCTGCCGGCCTTCTCCATCGGTGATGGTGGCCGTGATTTGATAGCGCCCGCCCACCAGAGTCTTAAAGGAGCAAGTTACTGGTTCTTCTTGGGAGCCAACGCTGCATTCTTGAATATCTACTTCTTCTTGCTGCCACTTGCCGCCTTTGTACTTCCACTCTAAACGGGCGGCCTCAACGTGGATGGGACGATCAATTGCCGCGTTGCCATCCAAATCGGTGACTATCAACTCGACATCTAAAGGCTGCCCTTGTTGGACAAAGTAACGATCGCTGCGGAGGCCTACATAAAGATCGGCGGGGTGTACCATGAGGCTGGTGGTTCCAGCCCAGGCCTGGCGGTTGACATCGAAAACGGTGGCTTCGGCTAAAACACTGTATGGACGCAGCTCGGTTGCCGCGCCAAAGTCTAGACGCAAGTAGTGGTTGCCTGTGACATCTGTGAAGCTGTCATAGCTTTCGCCGGTTTCAAACTCGATGCAAGATTCATCCCAGTAGTACCACCATGGAGTCCATTTGCCAAAAGTGAAGTCGGGCCAGTTGGGGGGAGAGTAGTTGGTGGCAGAGGATGTCACCAGCCAGGATGTCTCGGCGTTGGGGAGCGGCCCTCCGGCGTAGTAGGCGGCTTCCACGGCTACTACGGCGTGGTCTCCTGCGAAATAAGGCCCCGTGGTCTCGTTGCGGGCTGTTACTTCAAACTCTGGGCGGCGGAATTCTTGAATTTGGAAACCGTGATAAAAACTATTTCCGTTCAGTCCGCCGAGGCTGCCTACAGCGTTCATTCGCAAAGAGGCGTAACCGAGATTGGCGTTTTCGGGCAGGGTAAAAGAGAAGTCAAAGCCGCCTATGGCGTTAACTTCTATGTTCCCTTGGCCGTATTCGTTACCCTGAGGGCCAAAGATGTAGTAATTTACGGATGTTACTCCATCCCCCACCATTTCTACATCTCCGCCTTCTTGGTTGCCTATGCGGCGCATCCAGCCCTTAACGTGAACTTCTTCGCCGGGGCGGTACATTTGCCGGTCGTCAAGAACGTACCAGCGCAGGTCGTCGTTAGATGGCCGCCGATACCAGCCGCCTTCATCCCAGTATGAGGTGGAGGAGAGCAATATAGCTGTATCTTTTCCCTGCTTGCCGATAAGGTACGATATTCCCTCGCTGGGGAGATTGAATGTGGCGGTTCCATCATCCCCAGTGGTGGTGCTTATCCCTGCCGAGTTTGACGTAACGCTCACACCATCCAGCGGAGTGCCATCCTTCAAGGCGTTGGCCCAAACTACCATCTCATCGCTATCTATAAAGGCATCTAGGCCTATTTGGGTCACCTGCGCCCAAACCTGAACGGTTTCCCAGTATTTATCTTCTTCAAATATGCCGCGATGAGGTTGGGCAATGATGATGAAGTGACCATAATCGCCATCCATAACATCGCTTAGCTCGATGTTAATTTCAGTTAGGACATCTGCGGGGGTTTTTAGGGTTTGGGTTTCATCTAGTACTAGTTTTCCGGGCGGATCTATTCCTTGGTCTGTTTGGCGGTATTCGCGCAAATATTTTTTAAAGGCCGGCCAATCAGATGGCTCTACGGCGTAGATTTTGACATCTAATTTGTTGTAGTTGATGGTATAAAGCGATAAGCTTGGCTCGGTATTAGATGGGTCTAGGGTGATGAAAGTTTTTTGCGGCCCAACTAGGAGCGACTCTGCGGAGCCGACCTTGAATTTCAATTCTGTATCCTTACCCAGCGTTTGGCCGAAAACGTCTTGAATGTCGCTGCTGACCGTCACGCGGTACGTGGTTTGCCCTTCTGTCATACCTCTAATTTGGATGGTATTTCCGTAGATATTCACACTCGCGCCGGGGATTTCTGGTTCTATGCTGAGGGTGTTTTCGTTATAAAATTCAGGGTCAATGGAGTTATTGAATTCGATGTAAAAAGGCGTTAACGGGCGGCATTCATTATCGTACCAAGAGCAACCGTGGTCTGAAATTTCCAACGGCGTGTAGGTATGAAATTGATAGTCGTGAGCATTCTTGGTAACTAACGGGCCTTCCGCCGAGGGTGTGCCGCGCTTAATGCGAACGGTGACGTCTGAGGCTTGGGGTAATGGCTCTTGCGTGCGGAAAGCCAGCCAACGTCCCTCTCCGGCGTTTTCGCTTAGGCTGCTAATTGTTTTGTCTTCCGCTATTTCTTTTTCTGTGGCTAGTATTATTTCCAAAGATTGATGCTGAGCGGTGACCTCAATATTCGCCAGCACCGCTTCGGGATTGATGCGTTGGTCAAAGGCCACGAAAAATAAGGTATCTAAAGGTTGTGGGGTATAAGCGTTGGGATATGTGCGCGTGACCGTGGGGGGCGGGGTATTGAATGAGAATTGAACCGTTTCTCTCAGCACGCTGCCGGTGGCCGATTCAACTCCGGCGGGGATGGTGACAGTGTACTCGGTAGCCATGGGCAGGCGGTCAATTTCATCAGAGTCATATTGGAAGTTGAGCGTTTTCGTGCCCAGCCAGCGCCAAGTTCCGGTCAGCTCTGGCACAATTTGCACGGGAACATCTTCTTTGGCTAAATTCGCGATAGTTGTCAAAGGAACCATGGGCTGATTGAATGTCACGTTCACGAAAGGCGCAATGGGGATTTCCCCTTCGGGGGAGTAACGCAGGACTTCCAGCGGGCCGGTTTCAACTTGCGTGAGGCCGGTAACGTCTGGGGGAAGGGGAAATTGTTCCTCAATCGTTTTTCCAGGGCGTGGGGGTGGCAGTACTTCCAGCGGGATTCTGAATTCGACCTCGTCGCCAGTTTCAGACGCCAGGGCTGGCAGGCGCGCCAGAATACGCGCTATCTCCGCTTCTGAGAGAGGTTCGCCAGTCGCTGCGGGCACAGGCTCGAAATCCAAAGGTTGGGCGGCTCCCTCGCTGAGACGAATGCTCAAGCCGTTTCCATCCCCTCCGCCAGACACAGTTGGAGAACCACTAGAGACGCTAACGTTGTCGCTGTCTGCTAGAGGAATAGTTTGCCCCGCAGTTGTTGGCCGCGCTGTTTTCTCGCCGCTCAGATATTGCGTAAACGCGCAAGCGAGGGTGTTTGTTAGTAGAATGAGTACGGTAAGTACGGGAAATAGATGTCGCGCGAGTGATGTTAGAGAGTTTTTTTTCATGGTTAGTTGCTCCTTGTTCTGTGATGGATAGATGTCATTATAATACAGACGTAGGAGGTGGAGGATTTGTTCCTCAAGGATTTTTTTTACTGGAATATGTACGCGATACCAGAATCAATACTGTGACATAATTACTCAGCGCGGGAACGCAGCGGCGTATCCAAAAGCAGGTGCAATGCGCGACTAGCCTTAAAAGCAAAAACTGCCCTCAAAAATACGGAGGGCAGTTTTTTTATCTAAACGCAAAATTATTTTTTCTTCTTGAGTACAGGGAGGCCGTTTTTGGTTTCAGATACTTCATAGCCCTCGGGAACTGCGTCTAGTGAGCCTTTTTCTTTGACAGCTTTAGCGAAGTAATAAAGTGTGCGTTCTTTGCCGCTCTTTGATACAGAAGTTGTTGAGTGCAGGAAATAAGTTGTTCCTTTTTCGTTTGTGTGACTATAGGCCATTTTTTTCTCCTTTTAGTAAAATTGATCAAAGTAATTAGACTAATAAATTCACCGTGCTAGTCAGATGATTACAGTATAGTACATTATCACCTCTAAGGCAACAATTAAATCCGTTTTCTTGGTGAGGAGCAGTTTTGCGCCTATAAAGAGGGATTCATGTGTTGATTGCTTTTTAGACATGACGCTTATCTTCTCTGCGGTGTATATTTAGAAGGTGTTATTTTGTGCCTCTGGCGTTTTGAAAGCTGGGTTACCAAAATCCGGCAGGGCAATCGCATACAGACAGGGAATCAATTTCATGTCTGCTACAAAAAAACTGCTCAAGCAGGTTAAGTTGCCTTCGCTTTGCGCGCCATAGGTAAGCAGATTTCTTTTGGCAGATTTGGAATTGATTCAAAATCGCTTTGGATGTTAAAAGGCGTTTGCCCTGCAAAACCCGGCAGAAAAACTTGACAAAGTTTCACTTCTTATTGTACAATGAAAACGCTTTCGAAAGCGTTTTCAGAGAATAGTGTTCTATAGTGAGGCTTATGTCCCATTTACAAACAAAACGATCTTCTCGAACAACAATCACAGATGTAGCCCGGCAGGCTGGTGTCTCTATATCCACTGTCAGTCGTGTTCTTAACCAATCTGCTCCTGTCACCTCAGAACTAGAATCAAGAGTAAAAGCCGTGATAGACGAATTGGGCTATCGCCCTCAAACAGCGGCACGTGCCTTGGCCGGCAGAAAGACCGATACTATTGGCCTTTTGCTCTCCGAAATAGGCCCCGACTTTTATCCTTTTATGATTAGGGGTATTGAGGCTGCGGCGCGGGAGAACCAATTCAATTTACTCATCAATGTAGCGGGGAAAGACACTACAGGAAATGGTGTTTCTTTTACATTGGGCGAACATAATACAGATGGGGTATTGGTTTTTCCTTCCAGCTTGCCAGATAAAGAGATAATTCGCTTGCACAAAAATGATTTACCCGTTGTTTTGGTGCAGCGGCCTTCCCCTGCAGGATTACAAATTCCGTGTGTGACCATTGAAAATAGATGCAGTGCTCGAAATTTGATAGATCATCTTATTGAAGTACATGGCTATCGCCGTATTGCTTTCCTTGCTGGCCCAGAAGACCATGAAGATGCCAATCAGCGTGAATTTGGTTATCGCGAATCGCTTGCCGCACATGGTATACCCTTTGATCCAAAATTAAAAGCAAACGGTCGTTTCAAATGGCAAGCATCCCACGAAGCGGTTGAGGCTTGGCTTCAAGATGGAGTTGAGTTTGACGCGATTTTCGCTTGTGACGATCAATCAGCTGTTGGCGCAATTAGTGCTGTTCGTCAGGCCGGTTTGAGTGTGCCAGAAGATATTGCCGTTGTGGGGTTTGATGACTCGGAAATATCACGTTATCTTTCTCCACCTTTGACAACAGTAAGGGTCCCAATTATGGAAATTGGACGTGCAGCGACTCTACAATTAATAAATTTGATCCAAGGTAATGTTCCTGTTTTTTCCAAGGAATTTGCGACAGAGTTGGTAATTCGCCGCTCATGCGGGTGTAGTAATGTCTAGGTTATATGAATAAAGAAGCTGCTTTATCATTGATAGTGCTGTGTTCCATAACCTAATTATCCCAATAAATACATTCATCGAAACATCTTTTTAAGGAGGTGATGCTTTATAAATAATTGAATGCGCGGAATATACTGTTTTGCATATTGTAACTGTAAATAGCATTACTTACCCTTTCTTAAGATAGGAGAGAGAAATAAAATGAAGAAAACATTACTTTTTGTGATTGCGTTATTAGTCATTGCAAGTATGCTTTTGACCGCTTGTAAACCAGCTACTACCGAAGAAGTTGCTCCCAGCGAAGAAGAAGCAGAAGTTGTTGAAGAAGTTGAAGAGGCTGAAGAGGTTGTTGAGGAAGCCGAAGAAGTTGAAGAAACCGAAAAAGTTCAAATTCGTTGGTTTGTTGGTCTAGGCACTGGCGCTCAACCAGAGCAAGTTCCTCTTGAAGAGGCCGTTGTTGCTCGTTTCAATGAAACTCATGACAATATTGAATTAGTTGTCGAGTTCGTTGACAATGCCCAAGCCCCCGATCAATTGAAAACACAGATTGCTGCTGGCGATCCCCCCGACATTATCGGGCCTGTGGGTTGGAGCGGAACCAATGAATTCACCGGGTTATTCCTTGACCTAGAACCCTACATGGGTGACTTTGATTGGAGTGACTTTGACATGGATTCTGTTGCTGCTTATCGACTTAATGGCGAAGACCTTCTGGGACTCCCCTTTGCGGTATTTCCTTCCATGATATTCTACAACACCGCCTTATTTGATGAAGCTGGTTTGGAATATCCTCCCCACGAGTGGGGTGGAAACTACGCCGATGGCGAAGTTTGGGACATTGCGAAATTAGAAGAACTAGCCATGTACCTAACAGTAGATGCCAATGGCAACGACGCCACCATGGATGAATTTGACCCTGAAAACATCGTTCAATTTGGTTACCATACTCAGTGGACTGACCCCCGTGGTCAAGCTGCCGCCCTTTTTGGTGGAGACAACTTCATCGATGCCGATGGCAATGCCGTTCTCTCTGACACTTGGCGAGAAGCTTTCAATTGGTACTATGAAGGTATGCACGAAAAACACTTTATGCCCAACGCTACCTACCAGGGAAGTGACCTCTTAGCTGCTGGCAACCCCTTTGACTCCGGCAACGTAGCCATGGTGCATTGTCATCTTTGGTACACTTGCTGCCTCGGCACTGTTGGCGAAAATTGGGATATTGCCGCTGTCCCATCTCACGGCGACGGCCAATTGGTCTCTAAACTGCACGCAGACACATTCCGTGTCTTTGCAGCCACTGAGCACCCCGAAGAAGCCGTTGAGGTTTTACTCTGGTTGACTGGCGAAGGTGCCGGCGATCTGCTCCAAATCTATGGTGGTATGCCCGGACGCAAGAGCCTGCAAGAAGAATTCTTCGCTGGCTTAGACGAGCAATTCCCCCAAGGCGTAGACTGGCAAGTTGCTATTGATGGTCTGGCTTATCCCGAGACCCCCAACCACGAATCCAACCTACCCAATTACGCCAAAGCCTACGACCGCATTGGCGCTTTCCAAACCCTTTACGAAACCGAAGCTGGCCTCGACATCAACGCCGAGCTAGACAAGCTGATCGCTGACTTGCAAGCAATCTTTGACGAAGTAAAGTAGTTTCACTTTTACATCATTTCTATTCTCAGATCGGGTGCTTAACACCGCTTTGAGAATAGAAACGTGGGATCAGCCTAAATTACTTTGGGCTGATCCCGCAATCGCGAAGCACCCTTGCCAAGGGATACCCACTTCATATTTCCCTTGTCGCCCACCACGCGCCGCTCGTTATTCTCCCCTTCAAGGAGCATCCCATGTCTACCGTTTTCTCTGAATTTTCATTCAAAAAATTGAAAGTTAAGCGTACTAAATTGTCGGCTTTGGCCAAACGTGAAGCGCTGTGGGGGTTGGTATTTCTTGCTCCCTGGATTATTGGCTTCTTGCTTTGGAGTCTTGGTCCCACGCTTGCTTCCCTAGCATTTTCTTTTACAGATTTTAATTTACTTCATCGAGAAACCATCCAATGGGCTGGGCTTGATAACTTTCGCTTATTCGCTTCTGACCCTTACGCCAAACTTGGAATAAAAGTCTCGCTGCGTTTTGCCGCCATAGCTCTGCCGGTTGGCATTTTCCAACCCATAATTATGGCTGCCATATTAAACGATGAACGTTTGTGGGCCAGACGTTTGTTCACCACCTTATTTTATATGCCGTCCATTGTGCCCATGGTCTCCGCTGTTTATATTTGGATGGGAATGATGAATACCCAAGCCGGATGGTTCAATAGAGCTTTGGCCGTATTTGGCATCACTGGTCCCGATTGGTTTAACTCCCAAGTTTGGATTTACCCCGCCCTGGTAATGATTGGTATGTGGGGAGTAGGGGATATGATGCTCATGACCTTAGCGACCATGCAAGGCGTCCCCACAGAACTTTACGAAGCCGCTCAAGTAGATGGAGCAGGCCCGCTTGCCAAATTTAGACATATTACCCTCCCCATGATCACACCGGTTATATTCTACAACTTAGTGCTTCAAAGCATTGGCATAGTGCAGTATTTCTTGGTGCCTTTTGTGCTCAAAGGACCAAATGGAGACCCCGGTAACGCCACCTGGTTCTATGGCATGCACTTATATAAAGAAGCTTTCGCCTATTCTAATATGGGGTACGGAGCAACCCTAGCTTGGATATTATTTGCCTTTGTATTGGTTATTACCATTATTCTATTCACAACCCAGAAATATTGGGTCTACTACGCCGCTGGAGAGGAGTAACCATGAATAATCTTTCGAAACCTAAGCACTCTTCTGCTTTAAAGCTGGAAATGAAAAAATTCCTTAGTAAATCAGGCTTCACCCTTTTCGTGATTATGCTCCTCATGGTCTTTTTAGCGCCCTTTGGGTATATGCTCACGACCTCAGTAAAAGACCGCGAAATGATTACCGGCTCCGATGCTCCCATACTGCCATCACGCCCTGCCCAGTACGAATACAATGGTGAAGAATACCCTGTTTTGCTCGTCCCAGATGAAAACGGAAATTTTCACGAATGGGCCATCATTAAAAAAGGACGCGAAGAAAGCACATTCATTGATACCAAAAATCCAGAAACTGGACCCATCCAATGGGAAGGCAAATGGCGAACCCTTGAAAAAGTTTGGAATTTCGATCCCGTCTGGAGCAATTTTGCCTATGTCTGGGAAACGGCAAAAATGCCCCAAATGTTAAGAAACACCCTCATCATTTCTGTAATAGGCGCTATTGGCACACTGCTATCTTGCACAGCAGTCGCTTATGGCTTCTCGCGTTTCCGAATACCGGGCAAAAGCATCCTCTTTATGCTTCTCATCTCAAGCGTCATTCTGCCCCAATTTGTGACCATTGTACCTACCTATGTAGTTTTTGAAAAATTGGGCTGGATAGGAAGTTGGCTGCCGTTGATAATACCCCACTTCTTCGCTAACGCTTACAACGTCTTCCTTTTGCGCCAATTCTTCCTCACTATCCCCCGCGAACTAGACGAAGCCGCCATGATAGACGGCGCCGGACCCCTCCGCCGCCTAATCTCCATCATCATTCCGCAGTCGATTCCCGTGCTGGTTGCCGTAGGCGTCTTCCACTTCATGTGGGCCTGGAACGACTTCTTTGGTCCCCTACTTTACCTCTCCACCAAAAAAGACCTCCAACCCATTTCCATCGGCATTCAACTTTTCAACGCTCAATACTCATTCCAACCGCACATGGTTCAGGCTGCCGCTCTCTTAGGAATGATTTTGCCGTTGGGTTTATTTTTCATAGCTCAACGTGTTTTCATGCGCGGCATCGTCTTTACTGGGGTGGAGAAATAACCTATGCCTAATATCAGGTTGTGGGGATGGAGGCTAGTGGGTGTTTTTCTGGCCTTGAGCCTTGTCGTTTGTGACCTGGGGGGAGGGAAAACGCCCCCCCCAACAGAGATGCCCACCCCCACAGAAAACCCCACCCTCACGCCGCTCCTCCCCACCTGGACTCCTGTCCCCAGCCCTATCCCCCACACGCTTTATATTGACGTTGAGCAGAATCTTGGGCCCATCAGCCCCTACATCTACGGCGTAAATTACGGACCGTGGGCAATGCCATCCCTAGAGATGTTGCCGCTGGCCGAAAAATCTGCCGTGACTTATTTGCGCTTTCCGGCGGGGGAGTGGGGCGACCAGTACGACCTCAAAGATTATCACATTGACCGTTTTATAGCCTTTGCCAGAAAATTAGGCGCGGAACCGAAGATTAACGTCCGCATGCCCGGCGGGACGCCCGAACAGGCCGCCGAGCTGGTGCGCTACTGCAATGTAGAAAACGATTACAACGTGCGCTACTGGGCCATTGGCAACGAACCTAGCCTTTATAGCACTAATCCTGCCTATGAAGATTTTGATACCGAGCGTTATAACCGAGTCTGGCGTGAATTTGCCGAGGCTATGAAAGCCGTAGACCCAAATATCATTCTCATTGGGCCAGAGACGCACCAATACACAGGTGACCCCGATTTTGACCCCAAAGATGAACACGGACGCGACTGGGTGCGGGAATTTTTGCTTGCCAATGGTGACATGGTAGACATTGTTTCTATTCATCGTTACCCGTTCCCCCTTAACAAAACAGGCGACACCCAAACTATTGACGACCTGCGGCAAAATTCCCGCGAGTGGGATACCATCATTCCCAACCTGAGAACAGCCATTCGTGAGACCACCGGGAGAGATCTACCCGTAGCGGTCAGCGAAATCAACTCTGATTGGACGCACACCATAGGTGGAGAAGCTACCAACGACTCGTTTTACAACGCTATCTGGTGGGCTGACGTTTTGGGACGCATGATCCGCCAAAAAGTGGAGATTGTAGCTTACTTTACATTATCTACTTATGACAGTCAGGGCGGATATGGCTTAGTGGCAAAATATGAGACTCGCCCCACTTACTACGTCTACCAGATGTACCAGCACTTTGGTGAAAACTTAGTATATTCCTCATCTGATGACCCCGACCTCTCAATTTACGCCGCTCAACGAGAAGATAGCGCCCTCACAGTCATGATTATCAACCTGGGACCGGAAGAGAAGCAAACTCCCCTGCGCATAGATGGTAGAGATACCAGCGGTTCAGCCGAGGTGTGGCTTTTTGACGCCGAACACCAAGCCGAGCAAGTAGAGTCACAAACTCTGGTCAGCGGAGATATTATCACCTTACCGTCTCAATCTATTACACTCTACGTTTTTCCATAGTCTCCTTTAGAGACCTAGTAACCGTTCACTCCCCTCTAATAAAAAAGCGTTGATGTGTCACTCTGAGAGAACGTGTCTCAGCAAAGCTGAGATAAAGTGAACGAAGAGTCTCCCTCTCGTAAGCGTAGGAGATTCTTCGGGAAAAACGCCCTCAGAATGACATACTCTTGAACGTTTGCGGGAGGGGGGGGAATAATTACGAGACCTAAAACACCTTATATTTCTCATAACCTCACCTTGGAGAATAAACGAAATGAAAGTCACAGTAATTGGTGGAGGATCAACCTATACTCCTGAATTAATTAGCGGTTTTTTAGAGCGTGTTTCCACTTTCCCCGTCACTGAACTATGTCTGATGGACATAGATAAAGAACGCCTAGAAGTCGTGGGCGGATTCGCGCAGCGCATTGTAGAGGCCAATGGATCGCCTTTCACGGTGACGCTCCTTACCAACCAGCGAGAGGCTCTTCGCGGTGCATCTTACGTGGTCACACAACTCCGGGTTGGGGGGATGGAATCCCGCCGCAGGGATGAATATTTAGGTCGGCGCCATGGCCTAATTGGACAGGAAACCACCGGCGTGGGCGGTATGGGCAAAGCTCTGCGGACTATTCCCGTAATTTTAGGTATCGCCAAAGACATGCGCGAAGTTGCCCCAAACGCTTTACTGGCTAATTTCACCAATCCCTCTGGCATAATCACCGAAGCTTTGTTCCGCTACGCTCCAGATGTGCAAGCCGTTGGGGTTTGTAACGTTCCCATCACTACTAAGATGCACATGCTAGAAGAGTTAGAACCACGCTTGGGGTCTGGTATTTCTCCCCAGCAGGCAAGTTTAGACACCCTGGGATTGAACCATCTCTCTTGGCATAGAGGATTTAACGTGGACGGCGAGGACTTTTGGCCTGAAATCATGGAAAATTATCTAGCCGAGCTAAAATCTAGTGACGACCCCGAATGGGAGCCGCGCATGATTGAATCCCTGGGCATGATTCCAAATTATTATCTGCAATATTTCTATCACACCGACCGCAAATTGGCTGCTCAAGATAAATGGCCACCCTCCCGTGCGGAGGAAGTGATTGAGATTGAAAAAGATCTCCTCGCGCAATATGCCAACCCCTCCCTCACGAAACCGCCAGAAGACCTCATGAAACGTGGTGGAGCATATTACTCAACCTTGGCTACTCAATTACTCAACGCACATTATAATGACCTGGGCGAGACACGCATTGTCAACGTTCGGCACAATGGAGCAGTGGAGGGTTGGCCCGCCGACTGGGTGCTAGAAATGCCCTGCCGCGTGGATAAAGCCGGAGTGCATCCTCTGCCCACAGAGCCACTTCCAGAGGTTTGCTTTGGCTTGCTGGCTAATGTGAAAGCCTACGAAAAACTCACCGTGGAAGCCGCTGTGCATGGCAACCTCGAAGCCGCTTACCAAGCCATTTTAGTTCATCCTCTTGGGCCTCCCGCCGACCAGGTGCAAACTGTGCTGGACGACATGCTAGAGACGCATAAAGAATATTTACCGCAGTTTTAACGAGGAGTTGCTAACGTGCCAAAATTCCCTCCACTTCCCATCACATCACCCTGGGTTGAAAAAAAACTATCTCAATTGACTCTCGACCAAAAAATAGGGCAGCTTTTGCACCCCAACTTTTTCCCCACCACCAATCCCGAAGAGCTAGCTGAAGCCTTAGGAGATGTGGAGCCAGGCGGAGTCTTTTTGCACCCCGGCACGGGAGAAGCTTTCCAAGCGACAATTCAGTGGTTACAAGAACGTGCCTTTATACCCATAATTATTTCCTCTGACCTAGAAAACGGCGCGGGACGCATCATTGAAGGAGCGACCACTTTCCCAGAGCTAATGTCGCTGGCCGCCACCGATAATGAGCAATACGCTTACGAAATGGGCCGCGCCTCTGCCCTAGAGGGACGTGCTTTTGGCGTCCATTGGGCATTTGGCCCGGTGGTAGACATCAACGCTCACCCCCACTCCCCCGGCTCTAACGCCAGAACGCTGGGAGACTCCCCAGAGCGTGTCTCGCGCCTATCCCAGGCCATCATCCAGGGCATGCAAGATCATGGCCTTTGCGCCACCGCTAAACATTTTCCCGGCAGCGGCTTCGATGACCGTGACCCCCACCTTTGCACCACTATCAATCCCCTGCGCATGGATGAGTGGTTTCGGCTCAGCGGGCGCATGTTTCAAGATGCCATTAATATGGGCGTGTGGAGCATTATGATAGGTCACACTTCGCTGCCTGCCTGGGACGCTGGGGATGGCTCTCACATCCAGACCGCGCCCCCCGCGCCTATCTCTCGCCGCCTCATCACAGATTTGCTGCGCGAGCGAATGGGCTTCGATGGACTTATCATCACCGATGCCATGGATATGGCTGGCGTTACCGCCTGGGGCACGTTCGATCAAATTATCCCCAAAACCATAGAAGTAGGCTGTGACATGATACTTTTCGCTGATATGAAGCGCGATTTCGCTTTTGTGAAGCAAGCCGTGGAGGATGGACGCCTCAGCGAAGAGCGTATTGACGAATCTGTGCGGCGTGTGCTGGCTCTAAAAGTTTTGCTGGGGCTGGATGATGGGGCGCTGCAGCCCCCGAGCGATTTGCCTCAAAGCGAGCCTTTTCAGCGTCTCAGCCGCGCGATTGCCGAAGATGCTATCACTGTGGTCAAAGACGAAAATGAGATATTGCCGCTCAAATTAGAAGAGGGCACGCGCGTTCTCTCTTATCATCTTCGCGGCGACCCAGAGCTGAACGTGGATACCTTTGACGATATGCTCCGCGAGCGCGGTGTTGAGGTTACGCGAGCCACCGAGTCGGCAGAGAACAATCCCCACCCCAGCGAGTTTGACAAATTTGACGTCATCCTCTTCCAGGCTGTGATGGCGCCCTCCTGGGGCACAAATCGTATTCGTCTGGCGGGGAACTACATGCGCTACGTTTGGAGATTCATCACCGCCCATCATCCCCGTTTAGTATTTGTCTCCTACGGATCGCCGTACCATACTTACGATATGCCCAATTTGCCAACGGTCATTAACGCTTACTCGCCCGACACATCCACTCAAAAGGCGGTCTTGCGCGTCCTCACCGGCGAGATAAAAGCCAAAGGACACAGCCCGGTTGACCTAGAAGCTCCTTATCGTTTCAAAAACCATTTGCTATGAAGCTAAAATTTCACCGCGTATTGGGATTATTTTTATCCGTCTTGATGTCTGGCTGCACAAATTCGCCCCCCGCTTCTTCCACGGCGCAAACAGAACCTCAAGAGACTGTTGCCGCGACTGCGATTCCAACGGAGCAAGCACCTCCCCTGCGGGCTGGTTTGCGCTCTTCAAGTTATGGCATTTCACCCTTCCCTAGCCCAGAATGGTGGCTCAATTCCACCACCTCTATGGCTGCGCCTTTTGAAGACGCCGTGCCCTCTGTTGTTTGGATTGTGGGCATAGTGGATGGCACAACGTGCAGGCTTAACTTCCCCACCGAGACGGACGAGGATTATCCCAATATTATCACCAGCAATTACTGGGATGCCAACGAAGCCTACCTAGACGCATTCGATAAAGCCGGTATCCGCGTTTGGCTTCAAGTAGAACCCGCCGGAGCTGACGTTTCTACACTTATTGACCTTACCTTAGAGCATTATGCTTCACATCCCAGCGTGGTGGGCTTTGGCGTGGACGTAGAGTGGTATAAGCAAGAAGAATATTCTGAAGGAAAAACCGTTACAGACGCGGAGGCTCAAGCCTGGAGCGAGCAAGTCCGTTCCTATAATTCAGAATATCAGCTTTTCCTCAAGCACTGGCTCCCCGAAAAGATGCCTCCCACTTATCGTGAGGGAACGATGTTCCTAGATGATAGCCAGATGTTTGATTCTCTGGATGGCATGGTGGCTGAATTTGTGGCTTGGGGCGAGTACTTCGCTCCTGCCCCTGTTGGCTTTCAATATGGCTATCCGCGAGACAGGAATTGGTGGGAGCAGTTAGCAACCCCGCCAAGTGATATTGGCAAACGTCTGGCAGAAGAAATTCCTAACCTGACAGACTTGTATTGGGTAGACTTCACCGCCGAAGAGATATGGCCCCAGGAGTAATTGGAAATTGCTACAATGGCACATTTAGCAACCAGTTTACCAATATCCGGTAGTGATTAGATTCTAAGTGAAGCTACGCTCTAGCCGCCGTCCTCGGCGGCGGGAACGCCGCTATGAGCAAGCTTTTACCACTTACTTTGTACCACTACTCAATATCCCAACCCCCCAGTTTACCAATTTACCATTAAAACCATGAACAAATTTGAAATTGGCGTAAAAATATATTCTAGCGACTGGCTGCTAAAATATGGCTTTTCCCCTCGCGAAGCGGCACGCG
>QMOK01000043.1 GCA_003648195.1 Chloroflexota bacterium
CTTTTTAACAATGTTGGGAGTTTGTTTTTATCTGTACATAGCATCACTATTAGGAGTAAAAATGACGATAGATAATTGGATTGGGCTAGCGGGTTTAATAATCACAATTTTGGGGTTTGCTATCACAATATATACCTTATCCCAAATGACAAAACAAACTGGCGAAATGATACGACAAACCGAAGAAATGAGTTCACAAACGAAACAATTACGAAAATCTGTTCGGCTGGAAACCTATCAGCGTGTCTATGAAAAAATGATAGACATTGACTTATTTTTTGTTGAAAATGCTGAACTGAAATCCTATTTTTATAGCAGCAAAACTGTTGATGATAAAGCCATAAATAACAAGTTATCAAGTCTTGCAGAAACAATGGTAGACCTCTTCTATAATATATACTTTCAGAAAGAAGGAATGCCACAGGAGACATGGATAGGTTGGGAGTTATATATCAAACATATTGCACAATCCCCAGTTCTCAAACAATTCGTAAATGAAAATAAATCTTGGTATACAGAAGATTTTGTTGAATTACTAAAAAGTGAATGAATGAGCAAAAAACACCTAACCCAGCGTTAAGCTGACCCGCCTTCGGCTCAGGTATGCGGCGCGATTTTCGAGTAAGTTTTTTCGGGTAAAATTGGGTTGCGGGTGCAAATGCGGCGAGCGGGTGATGCCATCGTTAGGCCGCTTCACATCAAACATTGTTGAGAGGTGAAATCTAAAATGGATAAATCTTGGGAATCTTCAAGCCTTGATCTAATTTTAGCCACGACGGTTGCCATATCATTGCCTTTCGTAGCTGGGTTTTTATATCACCGTACGGGAGCATTGCTACCTATGGCGCTCTATTATGGACTTGCTTGGGGCTTGGTGAAGTGGCGGCGTGGTACCATCGGCTATCGGAATCCTCTTCCTGAGAAACCGCCCTTCACTTTTTACTTAAACATGGCGGTCATCGGCACTTGTCTGATCTGCGCCTGGTTGTCGCCCATCGTTAATCCAGCCGTTCAACCTGTTGGGATGATCCTAACGGCACTGATTTGGGCGCCGCTTAACGCGGCAACCGAGCAAATTCTGTGGATTTACATTTTTGAAGCTTGGGATCTATACCCTAAAAAAATCCAGATTACTTACCGCTCCATCGGATTATTGTTGTTCGCGACGTTTGTGGGCTTAATCCATACCAATTTCTGGGTATTGTTCTTGCACACGGTACAATCTGGTACATTTTTTGGCACGCTATTCATTATCTTGACCTCCATCTCCGGTTTTCTGCATATCGTGGTTTGGCGGCAGTCTCGCCAAATGGTATTTACCTTCATCCCGCATTTGCTCCTGAATCTCATTCCCATATTCTGGACTAATTACTCCGTGATGCCCTATTTGTTGCGTTGAACAGCAGGAAGTCGCGCTTTGTTAGAATTATCAAATGTTTGGCAAGGTACATAATTTGAAAATGCGGGCTAACCCTTAATGAACCCGCCCCGCCTTCGGCTCAGGGGATTCGGCGCGATTTTCTCGTGTTTGGGTTCTGGTAAAATTGAGTTGCGTTTGGTAAATCGGCGGGCAGCTTACGCCATCGTTGGTTTGCAGAAATCGAGAATAATATGAGCAGAAGATTGTTGTGGGTTTTGCGTAAGAAAATATTAGGAACATAATGAAGATAAACTCATCCGAATGGATAAATCCCCCCGAGCAATTCAAGATAACTGAAAAATCAGTCAAAATAATCACTGCTCCTAATACAGACTTTTGGCAGAGAAGCTACTATGGTTTTCGTAATGATAATGCGCCAGCTTTGTTGTTTGATAGCAGTGAGAACTTTACATTTACGGTAAAAGTATCCTTTGAATATCGTGAAAAGTATGACCAATGCGGGGTGATCATATATCTTGATTCTGAAAACTGGTTCAAATCATCTATCGAGTACGAAACAGCAAAATTCTCTCGGTTAGGGAGCGTAGTTACGAATTTAGGTTATTCAGACTGGGCAACAACAGATATATCGACACCGAATAATATCTGGTATAGATTGAGCCGCCGCGGTCCTGATTTTCTAATCGAATCTTCTACTGATGGCGACAAATTTCAACAAATGCGAATCTTTCATCTGCATAAGTTGGGAGAAACTACGGTTGAAATGGGCAAAATGGATCCGCCAAAATCACCAGAGAAGCCAATAAAGTATGGGATTTATGCATGTAGCCCATTAGATTCTTCGTTTACAGCAGTATTTGAAGATGTGAATATGGAAGAGTGTAAATGGCTGGCTCATGAGTGAAGTCAGAAATAGCAATAAAACTGTGACGCAAACCAACCCCGCGTTAAGCTGCCCCGCCTTCGGCTCTGGGTATGCGGCGCGATTTTTGAGTAAGTTTTTTCGGGTAAAATTGGGTTGCGTTTGCAAAGTCGGCGGGCAGCTTACGCCATCGTTAGGCGGCGTAAAAAGGATCTCTCGGGAAAATTGAAGAAACTGAATAGAAATTAAATTGATGTAAACGGAGACAAAATGAGTATTGCTGAATATTACAACTGGCTGAAGAAAGAATGGGCAAAAGTAGGGGTTATTCTCTCAATCTTTTTGTTTGTAGTTCTGTTTGTAATCGTAAGACAATATGATTTCGTTATATTCATTTTGCTACTTCAAACTCCGTTATACATGTTGCATCAAACGGAAGAATATATCTTTCCGGGAGAATTTGGAAAATTCTTCAACACAAAGATATTCAACTTAGAAACAGAAGATAAACCGCTGGATGAAAATTTCATCTTTTTCGTGAATGTGATATTGATTTGGATTGTGCTACCGATATTTGCTTTGTTATCAACTCAAAATTATCAATATGGTTTGTGGATTCCATATTTTTCTTTCTTTGCGGGAATAGCACATGTAGCATTAGCAATCAAGGCAAAGAAAATCTATAACCCAGGCCTGATCGTAAGTTTACTTATCAATATCCCAGTAGGCTTATGGTCAGTTCTTCATTTAATTAATATTGGCATTCTAAACAACTTTTTCCTTAATCCACACATATTGATCGGGTTGGGAACGAATCTAATTCTTCCAGTAATGGGAGTGATATTGTTCAAAAATTATCAAAAAAATGAATAAGATGTAGCAAATAAATAACGCCATCTAACCCAAATTGCAGCGGACTTGGCTACGCTAAGATGGTAATCGGCGTACTTTTCGAGTTTTTTCACCCGCATTGGGGTTAGCTCGCTGGCGAAGGCTCTCACGCCGCATCCGCCAAGCGGGCTATGCGGACCGTTAGGTTGCATTTTCAAATAGTTGCAAAGGAAAATAGAGTTAGAATAGAGCTATGAAACTTACAACGCAAAATGCCGCCCAGTAACCAAGTGTTAAGCCTGCCCCGGCTGTCGTTGCGTCCCCGACCACTTTAGCCGGTATCTTTAGCTCATCCACCAGCCGCACGCTTGAATGAAAAAACCATGACGAAACAGGAAATAGCGTTAGATAGAATACTACAAGGGGATTGTGTAGAAATATTAAACTCTTTGCCAGAAAAATCTGTCGATTTGATTTTTGCTGACCCGCCATACAATCTTCAATTACAGCAAGAACTTTTTCGCCCCAATATGACAAAGGTTGACGCGGTAAATGATAAATGGGATCAATTTAGCGGTTTTAGAGCTTATGATGATTTTAGCCGCGCTTGGCTGCAAGCTTGCCGGAGAGTATTAAAAGATACCGGAACAATTTGGGTTATTGGTTCTTACCATAATATTTACCGCGTTGGTTCTATTATGCAAGATATTGGCTATTGGTTTTTAAATGACGTGATTTGGGTAAAAACAAACCCTATGCCTAATTTTCGCGGTGTCCGCTTTACAAATGCCCATGAAACTTTGCTATGGGCCAGTAAAGCCAAAAAGAGCAAATATACTTTCAATCATCACGCTATGAAGGGGTTTAATGGCGAGAAACAAATGCGAAGCGACTGGATATTACCAATTTGTTCTGGCTCAGAGCGTATAAAAATAAATGGGAAGAAAGCTCATTCAACACAAAAGCCAGAAGCTTTGCTGTATCGAGTAATTCTTTCATCAAGTAATCCGGGAGATATTGTTTTAGATCCGTTCTTTGGCAGTGGAACCACGGGGGCTGTCGCGAAAAAATTACATCGGCATTGGATTGGTATTGAACAAGAAGAAAAATATATCTCAGTGGCGCAAAATAGGATTGATAGCATAACGCCCGAACCGTTTACTGATGAAATTTTTGATGTTCGAGATAAAAAGCGATTAGCTCCCCGCGTTGATTTTGGGTTATTGCTAGAAACCGGGTTATTAGCTCCCGGCCAAAAACTATATTTTCGCAAAGATCGTTCTAAGTTCGCGCAAATAAAAGCAAACGCCAAACTCCGGCTTAATGATGGCTTTGAAGGTTCCATTCATCAGGCCGGCAAACATCTGATGGGTGGTAGTCCGTGTAATGGATGGCAACACTGGTATTTTGACAGTCAAGAAAACGGATTGAGTGTAATTGATGAGTTGCGTGATATTTATCGAAAAAAATATATGCAGCCTCAAGCCGATTAGGTTTACCTGATGATGAATTCCTAAGAGATTGTCAAATCCCTGCTGGCTCAAGTTGAGCAGAATCGTCAAGTACGTTTATCTAACTAAAGAGGCTAATTCATGAAACGCAAAGTTCTTTACAGCAGCATTGTTTTGATTGTGATAGGCACTATTGGACGTATTTATGCTGCACAATATACACACGTGACCCCTGAGGGGATGTTGCAAGACAGTGCATGGTTGCCTATTGGCACCTTGATGATAATAATTGGAATTCTTGCTCTAATTGCTTTGGGTATTCAGTTTCTGGTTGGCTATCTGAAGAATCGACCGAATCGTTAGTACTTTATTTTAGGAACGCCTCAGTTGGCTTGCAAACAAAAAAGCCCTGGTTTATCCAGGGCTGCTTATTTTTAACAGGTAAAGAGCGAGCTTACGTTTTACTCTTTACTTTCAAAAACATCAGGCAATTTATGACATTCCCCGCAGCCAATATGAGGCTCGGCTACCACCTGTTGAGTTTTTGCGCAATATGCTGTTACGCGTACGCGCGGTTTGAAGATGAACAAAGGGCGGTAAATCTCAGCGTTTAGCTCCATGTGTTCGCAGGTGTTAGCTCGCAATATCCCTGGAACGGGGCAGGTGGCACATAGTTCTGGTTTCCACGCTTGGGCTTGACGAGTGTTTTTTAGCAGCCGGCACTCTTCGTGATGCTTGCCACGGTAGTAATCCCCATAAAAATAACGACATTCTTGTCCGGCTGGTGTACGCATATTTCAGTAATAGTGTTTAGCGGGTGGTTTTTGAAAAAAATATGATTTGCGCTCAATAGCAGAAACGACCAGCCTCTAATCGCCAGTCGTAACTTTTTGCTCGCATTTCGCTATACGCGTGTCACATATTCCCCAGTACGAGTGTCTACTCGAATAGTGTCGCCTAGTTCAACAAAATTGGGAACATCAACTTCTATTCCGGTTTCGGTTGTCACTTTTTTTATTACGCTTGTTGCTGTGTTCCCCCTTACAGAAGGATCGGCGCGTACAACTTCCAAATCCACTGTAGTTGGGAGATCAATATCCAGAGGCTCATTCCCAAAAAAGGTGAGTTTAACTTCCATCTCTGCCATTAGATACTGGGTGACTTCTCCTAAAACTTTGGCGCTCAAAGCGGGTTGTTCGTAAGTTTCAGTATCCATAAAATAGTAATTTTCGCCATCAGAATACAGATATTTCGCCTTGCGGTACGTTAGGTGAATATCTTGTACACTATCTCCAGAATTGAACTTTTTCTTTAATCTATCCCCGTTGCGCAAATCGCGCACATCTACGCGAATAGTCGCTTTTCCGCGTCCAGGTTTATGGTGTGAATATTCCAAAACCTTGAATATTTTCCCATCAAGTTCAAAAGTGACGCCTTTTCTGAGTTCATTTACATCAATCATTTTTTACCTCGTTTTTGCGGTTTCTCAAAAAAGCGGGGAGATTTCCAAAGTTTTCATAGAACATCATTCAAGAACAACGGCTTTTTTTAAATTTTGGGAGTCAACATTCCACTATATTGAGAAGATACTCGTTTCTAAAAAATTTTCGTTTGTGGATTATAGCCTATGGCTTGGGACGTGACAAGGGAGGGGTAGTTATGGTAAACTTGATTTACGGAGGATGGAAATTATTTTTTCAGATAAAATATATAACTATGACCGAAAAACAACTCATCATTTGTGTAGAAGACGAACCTGAAGTAACGGAATTGGTACAGATTATCCTTCAACGAGAAGGCTATGAAGTTCTTGGTGCTAAAGGAGGACGAGAAGGACTAGACCTCATTCGAGAAAAACTTCCCGACTTGGTTCTATTAGACCTGATGATGCCAGACATGGACGGCTGGGAAGTGTATCAGCAATTGCAAGCTGAAGATACAACCAGGGATATTCCCGTGATAGTTGTCACCGCCAAAGCCCAAAGCATAGACAAAGTATTAGGCCTATACATAGCCAAGGTAGACGGCTACATCACCAAACCTTTCAAGCCGAGTGAATTAGCTCAGAAAATCCAAGAAGTGCTTTCTAAAGCTCCAATTGAGGGCAAAGTATAAAAGAAATCTAATTGCCACTGGAACAAGATGAAAGAAATCACTATCTCAAATAAAACACAAACTGATGTTCAGGCAGTGAATGCACAATATTGTGATCAATTTTGGTGCCGCTTACGGGGCTTAATGTTTCGTAAGCGGATTGCGTTTAACGAAGGCCTATTACTTGTCCAAAATCGCCAAAACCGACTAGACGCAGCCATTCACATGTTTGCTGTCATGACAGACCTAGCAGTAATTTGGTTGAACAACGAAAAAAAAGTAGTAGATTGCCAACTAGCGCGGAGCTGGAGGCCTTTTTACATCCCTAAAAGCCCCGCCCGCTACATTTTAGAATTATCCCCCGAACGACTCGCGGATTTTAAAACAGGAGATGAACTACATTTTGAAACGCTTATTGTTAACTAGCCTAGTCCTAATACTCCTGAGCCTAACACCTCACCAAATTGCTTCCGCTCAAGAAAATTCCCCAGCAGGCCCTATTTACATCATTCAGCCTGGAGATTCCCTGTGGGGAATCGCTCACCGTCTACACGTAGATTACTCGGCCTTACTAGAAATAAACAACCTCACCTCAGAAAGCCAAGTTTTGCCTGGCCTTCATCTAGTAATACCCGGCCTAGAAGGAATTCAAGGGTTTATCACAACACAAACTATCCCTTACGGAGAATCACTAGCAAGCCTGAGTCATCGCTACCAAATACCAGAAACCGCATTGCTAAAAATGAATCGCATCACCAGCCCTATTGAACTCTACGCTGGCGTTTCTTTGGTGCTTATTACAGATGAAGAAAACAATTTGGGGGAACCCGGAGGAGGGCGCGTTACCCCAGCCGAAGGCCAATCACTCTTAGAAGTGGCCGCCAAAGAAGGCCTTAACCCCTGGGTGCTGGTTCTGGCGAATTCTCTCTCCGGCACGTGGGATGCTATTCCCGGACGCATATTACACATCCCCAATATCAGCGACACCGGCCCCGGTGGGTTACCGCATGAAATACGCGCGGTTTCGTACACCCCAGAGCGACTCGTCCAGGGCCAAACCACCGTCATCCAAGTCTCTGCCCCAAACGGGACTCAAATAGAAGGCGAATTAGGCGGCCATCCTTTGCATTTCTTCTCCACTTCAGATGGCCTCTACACAGCACTTCAAGGCATACACGCCATGGAAAAACCGGGGCTTATCTCCCTCTCTATCCAAGGCGTTTTACCGGATGGAAAACCATTTGCGCATCGCCAGATGGTTCCCATTCTAAGCGGAGACTACACCTACAGATCAATAAACGGGGTTCCGACAGAGACAGTTGATCCTGAAATATCCGCCTCAGATACTGCACAATTAGCCGCCTACGCTGCAGAGTCAACCCCAGAAAAAAGATGGGATGGCCCATTCCAGGTGCCAATGCCTTCCCAGTACAGCAATCCAGGGCCATTATTTGGAGAGAGGCGTTCATTCAACGGTAGTGGTTATTATTACTACCATTCAGGAATAGATTTCAGCACCTGGGGACAAGAAGGTATCGATATTTTAGCCCCTGCTTCAGGCCAAGTTGTGTTCATAGGCAAACTAGTTATCTTTGGAAACGTCACCATGATAGACCACGGCTGGGGAGTTTACACTGTCTACGCTCACCAATCTGAAGTTCTTGTTGAAGTTGGTCAGCAAATAGAGACAGGCCAAGTTATTGGGCTAATTGGCACCACTGGACGTTCCACCGGTCCGCACCTCCACTGGGAAGTCTGGGTAGGCGGGGTGCAAGTGGATCCCCAACAATGGTTAAGTCAAAGCTATCCTTAGTCGTCAACCAAGCATCAAACGAATTGCTCGTTTTGCCCAACACATTTGCGTTTGCGGCGTTTGCGTGAGACGCTTGTCGTAGCCTGAGAGTAGAGTATAATATGTTGGTTATGTGGAATAGATTTTCCAGTTTTGAAGTATTAGTAATTTGAGGCAAATTTATGGTTTTAGCAGTACTTTCCCTCCATGATAATTATTGGGAGGAATTTGAACTTGAAGAAGAAGACATTACCTTTTTGTACGAGTATCTTCTAGAAAGTGAAACTCCCCTTACATCTGAAGAATTAGTCCCCATTCTTGTCAAACAGCGTATAGATAGAGAAAAAGAAACGCTTGAAAAGAATCGCTTGGATGGCAATGATATCTATTTGCCAAAAGAGAAATATGAAATAGGGCGAGGCTTGGTTTTCCCTGCCTTAGATTGGCAGAAAGGCGAAGTAATTGATACTCGGACAGGCAAGAACCCAGAATTTGGAGAATTTCAAGTTATCCAAGTACAGTTCAAAGAAGGCCCAGTACGAGAATTTGCCTCAAGGGTAGAAGATCATATACTCAACGAGCCATTAGAGACTACTAACGCCGAATCCTTAGACGTGGAGAGTGTTCTAAAAACGAAAGGTGAATTATTAGTTGGCCGTGTAGAACAAAGTTTAGGAAAATATTCAGAATTTGTTTATATTGCCGGCAGATGGTTCCCGCGTGCCTTATTGGTTGATATTGGTGTTGGGCACTTAAATTTGGTAGAGGCTGTTTTAGACATGAACAATGGCGGTCCTCTATCCACAGTAGATTTAATTGAGCAAATAGGTTTATCCCCTGACGTAAACCCAAAGCTCGTCGAATTTTCCATGGATTTAGCTCTTCAAGATGATGACCGTTTTGATGAAGTTGGCCCGGCTGGAATTGTGGCCTGGTACCTGAAAGCAATGGAACCCGATAGTGTTCAAACAACACCGCTTTATTTGAGATATACACCTATCGATTGCGACCGCTCTGCTTTAACTGATGAAATGCTAAGGCTGGAACGTTCTTTAGATGACGAACTCTCCTCTTTTACAGAGACGCAATTGGTTCCCGAAGATGAAGTTGAAATTTCCTTGATATTTCCGCATTGGCGAGCTGGCACCTTACCACTTTCTAAACGCATTCTGCCATTTTTCCCCACGGCTTATGAAGCTCCCCGCATTCGCTTCACCTTAGTGGACGGAAATACCGGCAAACGTTTTTCTGGATGGGTGGTGCGTAAAGAACGGTACGTTTGCGGTTTACGTGAATGGTATAACGAAAAAGGCCTCATTCCTGGAGGAAACGTGCGTGTTCGCATGGGAGAAAACCCAGGCGAGGTCATTGTAGAAGCAGATGAATCTCGAGCCACCAAAAATTGGATGCGTACAGTTCTGGTTGGCTCAGACAGAGAAGTTGTCTTTGCGACACTGAAACAAATCGTTTCAGCGGCTTATAACGAACGTATGGCAATCATAGTACCCGATGTTGAACTTATAGACGAAGTTTGGAAGCATAACCATAAGACCCCCCCGCCATTTGAAGAAATTGTAGTGGATACAGTTAGAGAACTTGCCAAACTTAACCCGCAAGGGCATGTGCATGTTACAGAATTGTATGCGGCAATCAATATGGTTAGACGCTGTCCCCCTGGACCATTGATGTCTTTATTGGAAACCCGCCCTTGGTTTATACATGTTGGCGATTTGCATTTTCGTTTTGATGATTCCGAAGGGAAATAATTATTTACAAGGAGTTCTACAGTGTCAAAGCCAAAGCTTTTTAGCTTAATAAAACCTACAGTAGAAACACCTTTTCACATTGATTTTAGCTGGTGGCAAGAACATGACCAGGCTTGGCGTGTTCATTTGCAAAGTTGTCTCTGCCCCGAGCACCAGGAAATGTATGCTGATTTTGGCGACGAGCAGGAAATTGATTGGATAGACCCAGAGACAGCAGAAGTTCAAAAAGTGGATGGGTTGCAACATATTTTGATTACTCATTGTTCAAAAGAGGAATATTTCATAACCAAGCAAACTTCTTTGACAGAAGCTATTTTCCGAATGTTTTTAGCAAACGGAAATCAGCCTATGACCTCAAATGAATTAGCCGATAACCTTAACAAATCCCCCAATATAATTTTGCGTACAATTTCAGGGAGCAGGGTATACAAAGGTATACGACCCGTTCCTCTGACATAATGGTAAAATTAAATACTATGCCCTCGTAGCTCAATTGGATAGAGCACCGGACTTCTAATCCGAAGGTTGCAGGTTCGAGTCCTGCCGGGGGTGCTTTTTATTTAGGGGACTTACAAGACCTTTATGGTAGTGTTAGAGAAAACCATAATCCAGAATATTAATTTTGTGTAAGTATTTCATTTCTAACACTTTCACTACTTTCGTTATGTTAAAATAGCTCGTTGGAATATTAGGATACGATTGTGCTGGGAAAATCTATTTTTCCAACAGTTGGCTGTCCCGAAAAACAGCAAATCCTTAGAAAATTGCATTGCCCCAACATTTATAGAATGAGGATTCATGCCAGCTTCACGATGGAATACAGAAATTTTTGAATTACTAGAATGGATTGAAAAAACAGACCTTGTGGTACGCGACGCATTCTCAGAGGTTGTGTTGTCGAATATTTTGAACGGAAATGAAGACGGAAAAATTGACCGCGAAGAAGAAGACACGTTAGAAAGCATCCCAGAGGTGCTTCCAGTTTTACCTCTTCGTGGTTTGGTTGTTTACCCCTATACTGCGGTTCCCCTTACCATTGGCCAGCCACGTTCTATTCGCTTAGTCAATGACGTTCTCTCTGAAGATGAACGACTGGTTGCGCTTATAGCTTCTCGTGACCCTAACCTAGAAAACCCTGGGCCAGAGGAATTATACTCGATTGGGACTGTTGCTACTGTTCACCGCCTGTTTCGTGCCCCTGATGGCACAATCCGGCTATTAGTTCAAGGGATTACCCGCTTCAAAATACAAGAGTTTGTGCAAGAAACTCCTTACCTTAAGGCAAAAATAGAACTGTGCTCTGTCGCTTTGGAGGAGAGTTTAGAAATTGAAGCCATGGTTCGTAAAGCGCGAGATCAATTTTCTCATGTCGCAGAAATGATCCCTGCTATCCCCCGAGAACTAGTAGAAGCAGTTACAGTCTTAGAAAACCCTCTCCAAGTAACTTATAACATAGCTAGTTTTCAACACCCAGACCTTGAAGACGCCCAAGAATTGCTAGAACTGGACACAATTTCTGATAAGCTGCATAAGCTGGTCAATCTTATGACCCGCGAAGTAGAAGTATTAGAAATTGGGCAAAAGATACAGCGGCAAGCCCGCTCTGAGATTGAAAAAGTTCAGCGAGAGTATTTTTTGCGAGAACAGTTGAAAGCCATTCGAACCGAACTAGGGGAAAATGACGAGCAGACGGCTGAGGTTGAAGAATTTCGCCAAAAAATTGAAGATGCTAAAATGTCCGAAGAGGCCCAAAAACAAGCCTTCCACGAAGTGGAGCGCATGTCACGCATCCCCACCGCTTCCGCCGAATATGGCGTTATCCGCACCTATCTCGATTGGATGGTTTCTCTTCCCTGGTCAAAAACCACAGAAGACAAATTAGCTATTGGGCATGCCCGCGAAGTGCTTAACGAAGACCATTACGGGCTAGAAAACGTCAAAGAGCGCATCCTGGAATTCTTAGCGGTTCGCAAACTCCGAAAAGAACGCTCTGATGAATTAGAGACCCAGTATGAAGATGACATTCGCCAAATTCGGGAAGGGGTGATTTTATGCTTTGTTGGCCCTCCCGGAGTAGGAAAAACCTCTTTAGGACGGTCTATCGCCCGCGCTCTGGGACGCAAGTTCATTCGCGCCTCGTTGGGAGGCGTTAGGGATGAAGCAGAAATCCGAGGGCATCGCCGCACCTACATAGGCGCTTTGCCTGGGCGCATTATCCAATCTTTGCGGCGCATAGAGTCTAACAACCCGGTCTTTATGCTCGACGAGATTGACAAACTAGGCCAAGGTTTTCAAGGAGACCCAACATCCGCGCTTCTTGAAGTACTTGACCCCGAACAGAATTCAGAGTTTCGGGATCATTACTTAGAAGTGGCCTATGACCTTTCTAAGGCTATGTTCATCACCACTGCAAACCTGCTCGAGCCTATCCCCGCGCCCCTCCGGGACCGCATGGAAATTATCCGTCTTTCTGGATACACAGACAAAGAGAAAAAGGCAATCGCTGAACAATATCTCATTCCACGTCAGATACGTGAAAACGGATTGCGCTTTGAAGAAATCTCATTTTCTGAAGATGCTCTGCAAACGATCATTCGTTCCTATACTCGAGAGGCCGGCGTCCGCAATTTAGAACGTGAACTTGGCTCAGTATGTAGAAAAGTAGTTACCAAAATAGCAGAAGGTGAAATCGAATCCCTGGATATCACTCCCGAAAAAGTTCGCGAATTCTTAGGCCGCCCAAAGTTTTTTGGCACCGAAGAAATTGCGGCGCGGATATCTATCCCAGGCGTTGCGGCAGGGTTGGCGTGGACCTCCACTGGCGGCGAAATGCTATTCGTAGAGGCTACACAAATGCCCGGAAGTAACAAATTCCAACTTACGGGTTCCTTGGGCGAGGTGATGAAAGAATCTGCTCAGGCTGCTCTTTCTTATGTGCGCTCGCGTGCCAATGAATTTGGCATAAGCGACAATTTCTTTGCCACACACGACATTCACCTCCATGTCCCGTCTGGGGCACAGCCAAAAGATGGGCCTTCTGCGGGCGTGACCATGGCTACCGCGTTGGTCTCCTTAGTCTCGGGACGCCTAGTGCAAGAACATGTTAGCATGACGGGTGAGATCACTCTACGCGGGCAAGTACTTCCCGTTGGTGGAATTAAAGAGAAAGTCTTAGCCGCTTATCGGGCAGGCTCCACGACTGTGCTTCTCCCCAAGCGCAATGAGGCTGACCTCGAAGATTTGCCAGAAGAAGTTTTAGAGGTTATAGATTTTGTTTTTGTTGAAACAGTTGATGATGTTTTAGATGCAGCTCTCGAAAAAGAGACTATCTCTGCACACCCTACTAGTTCTTAAAGAGATTACATGAAATATGACTAAGAAAATTTTGGTTATTGAAGATAATGCTACTATTCTTAATTTGCTAAAGACCTTATTAGAATTTGAAGGTTATCAGGTCTTTCTTGCTGTTGAAAAGGAAGCTATCATCCAATCTCTTAGTCAAATATCCCCTGATTTAGTTTTGCTGGATCTGCACCTGAGAACTAATAATGGCACAGAAATCAGCGGATATGAGATTTTGGAGTATATTCGCCGCACTCCAGAACTTAAAGACATCCAAGTTTTAATGACTTCAGGGATAGACCTGCAACAGCAGGCAATAAAAGCAGGCGCTGACGGTTTTATTCTTAAGCCCTACATCCCTGATGAATTGATGGATTCAATTCGAGCGCATATAAAGTAAGTGATTAAACTGACCTGAGGCTACTTTCATAACCTATTGACAATATTCGGTTCTGCAAAAATTTATTTCTATTACATTTGACGGAACCATATATAGCCTAGTTCTCAGGGGGTAGTTTTTTTACTTCATACGCTTGAAAAGAATTCACAGTTTTTTATTTCATCAGAAATTACTGCTTTGTTTGGTGGGTTAACATTCACCTCACGCACAACCTAACCGAGTGCGAAAGCGATAATTTCTAGATGCGCATATCTAGCATTTTTCAACAAAGGTTGCTCTTTGTGGTCTCTTCGCAGAGAAAGAAACACAAACAAAACCTTTGTTGGAGTCCCTTGTGGGCTGCCAAGTGTAATTTGATGTGTTCGTAGTAGGGCACGCGAGTGCCCGTTTTAGGGGCTGGGCGAACTCTCGTTCGCTGCTACAAGCTATCAATTCATGCTCGACAAAGCACTAGATACCTATTTCGTATTTATTTTAGTATTTGTTGGATTGCTTTTCATAGATAAATTTCGGGCCGAATTTTAGTCCCGCAACGTCTCCTATAGAGACACAAAAAAGCAATCAACAAGCATAAAGAGAGTGAACTGTGACAAACAACAAGCGTACCTCCTTGAAGTGGTACACAATGGATTTACATTTACACACCCCCGCTTCTGCCGACTATCTGCAGGACGATGTGAGTTATTTAGATATTTTAAGACAAGCCGCCAAACGCGGTGTAGACATCATCGCCATAACCGATCACAATACAGTTGCTGGTTATCGCCGAATGAAAGAAGAAATTGAGCAGCTAGAACTTCTCAAGCAACTAGACCGTGTCTTACCAGAAGAGAAGATACGTCTAAAGGAATACCAAAAACTTCTCAAACAAATTTTAGTCTTACCAGGCTTTGAATTTACCGCCACTTTTGGATTCCATATTCTCGGTATTTTCCCTCCCGAAAAACCCGTCCGAGATATTGAACATCTTTTACTAGAGATGAATATCCCTTCAGAAAAATTGGATGAAGGCTCAGTTACCGTAGGGGCAAGCGTAGATGTCCTAACGGCTTACCGGCTGATAAACGAGGCCGGAGGAATGGCAATTGCTGCCCATGCTAACTCAACCCATGGGGTTGCCATGCGCCATTTTCCATTTGGCGGGCAGACCAAAATAGCATATACACAAGACATAAACCTCCTCGCGCTTGAAGTTACCGACCTGGAAAAACATGGGCCTAGAACAACAGCGGCCTTCTTCAATGGCAACAAACCAGAATACCCACGGCGCATGCACTGCATCCAAGGGTCAGACGCGCACATTCTAGTAAAAACCCCCGCGTATGAGCACAAACTTGGTGTAGCCGAGAGAACAACAGACGTTCGTCTAATAGACAAATCATTCAAAGCTCTGCGAGAACTCTTTGAAAGTGATAACTTTTCCCGAACTCGTCCGCATCAGCGTGCTTCACAACCCACTTTTGATTTCGTCCAGAAAGCACGCGAAGAGGGTGCTACCTTCGTGCAAGATTTTCACGAAAAAATGACGCTCCGCGGCGGCCATTTATACGCCATCATCGCCGATGTTTGCGCATTCGCGAACTCTAATGGAGGAACACTGTACATTGGAGCAACTAACGACACGAAAAAAGCAGTTGCTGGTGTTGCCAACTCCAAACAAGCAATCGCTAAACTTAAATCTGAAATTGCCAAACGCATCACCCCAGAACTGAACTGCAAACTTGAAGATCAACAAACACAGGGAAAGAAAATTGTTCAAATTATGGTTCCCCGTGGAGATGACCCACCCTATGCTGTTGACGACAACAAAATCTACCTCCGCACAGAAGCAGAAACAAACATGGCGGTCCGAGATGAAATTGTCGAATTAGTTTACAAAGGAATGAAAAAAAATGCGTCATCTTCCCCTGTCCCTGACAAAATTTTTCCCACGTCACCCGTTTCAGTAGATGATGAAGAAGAAACCTTGTCAATATCTCCCCCGCGCACCGGTGTAGAAGTTGTTTCTGTTACCGAAAGGGACGGCGAAAAATACTACGTCGTCCGCGACTTGAGGAACGGAAACGAAGTCAAGAACGTCACCTTGAAATCTTCTCGGCGTTTATGGCATTATGCCATTTCTAGCTACTCAAAATTATCCCAAGACCCTGCTCACTCCGATGTGAAATGGTATGATAATTTGGGCTTAATTCATCACCAAAAACGAGGCAACCAAAACAGCTACGACCTCATCCAGCGCACCGCCGATGGTTACCGGTACTATTACGGAGTAACCGAAACAGGTATCCATGGAGATTGGGAAAAAGTAATCAAATAAAGTTACGGGACGGTTCACAAATAAGCAGACACTTTCCAAATCAATATGTCGCTGAGAGAAGCGTATTTTGCGACGTGGCAGCCTCCCAGTTAGCACAAGTACACTACGGTCGGGGAGATTGCCACACC
>QMOK01000044.1 GCA_003648195.1 Chloroflexota bacterium
ACATCTGGCTGCATTTGAAGCTCTTCTTCCTCTTCAGATTCTTGCATCTGAAGCTCTTCTTCGTCAAGCTCTTGCGTCTGGAGCTCTTCTTCCTCTTCAGATTCTTGCATTTGAAGTTCTTCTTCGTCAAGCTCTTGCTTTTGAAGTTCTTCTTCGTCTTCGCCTAAGGTTTGCACGCCAACGCCAGAAGCAACGCCCTGTTTTACGGCTCCGACCCCACTGTTCTGTTTTCCAATACGGTCGGCCTGTTGTTCGTGAACGCTGTCCACTGCACCCAGTTTGAGACGTCCAGCAAAGCCTTTGCTGCCTGATTGCTGCACAACGTGAGTAAGTTCGTGCATTAAAGTTTCGCGCCCTTGACTTGAGTTAGGAGCAAACACGCCACGCTTAAAGAAAATATCTTTACCAATAGTAAAGGCACGCGCATTGATGGCGCGACTAAGCTCATCGGCCTGGTCATCCGTATGCAAGCGCACATCTCCAAAATCACGCTTAAAACGCTGGCTAATGTCTTTATGAATGGCATCTGGTAAAGGGCTGCCACCACCACGCTTTTGCTGGATTACGTCCGAAATATCTGAGTTTAAATAGCCTTGTTCATCTGTTAGCACTTGCCGCCGCTGTTTTGTGTCCAAAGCCCGCTGCACAACCTGATTGCCAAACTGTTGCTGCGCGGCCAATACATCATCAGCACGCATTGTCTCTGGAGCGTCTAACATCTGCTGCTGGTTTAGTTGATGTTCAACACGTTGTTCGGGTTTATTGGTTTTAGCGACTTTTTGCGCCTGATTGTTTTGGTGAGATTTTTGGTTAATGGACATAATTCATCTCCGTTATTCATGCTAAGTCATAATCCGACTCTTGTACCAACCGCCCCATTTTTTGGATTTCGCGCTTGGCGCCGTGCATCAAATGCGACATTGTCATACATCCGCCATCAGCGGCAGCCAAGAAAGCCGCACTAACCAGAATATTGCGAATATTGCCGCCCGCCAACTTGAAACGCTTGGCCATTAATTCTAAATCTAAATTGTCAGCCCTTGGCAAATCTGGCGGCATAAGCACTTGCCAAATACGCAAGCGGTATTCTTCTTCGGGGAAGGGGAAATTGACGATAAACTGCAAACGCCTGGTAAAGGCATCGTCTAAATTGGCGCGTAAGTTGGTAGCCAAAATGGCTACGCCATCATAATTTTCCATGCGCTGCAATAAGTAGCCTACTTCAATATTAGCATAGCGATCATGGGCATCTTTGACTTCAGAGCGTTTGCCAAAAATAGCGTCTGCCTCATCAAAGAAGAGGATAGCGTTACTGTCGGAGGCCTCGGAAAATATGCGCTCTAAATTTTTTTCGGTCTCGCCAACAAATTTGCTAACCACTGTAGAAAGGTCAATGCGATAAAGGTCTATGCCCAATTGATTAGCCATAATTTGGGCGGCTAGAGTTTTACCGGTTCCGGGAGGACCAGAGAAAAGCGCTGAAACGCCCGATCCGGCGGTTAGTTTGCGCCCCAGCCCCCAGGTGTCTAAAACCAGCGGGCGTGACTGCACCATGCTAACCAGTTCACGCAACATGGTCATGGGAATTTCGGGCAATACCATGTCTTCCCAAACATATCTCGGCTCAATTTTTTGGGCTAGTTTCCCAAGATGGTGACCTGAATGAAACCGGGCAGCTTCAAACAAATCGGCGCTTTGTAAAACTCGCTCCTTTTGCACAGCCGAAGACATGGCCGCAGAAGCCGCCGCTATAATTTGCCCACTAGTTAAGGAAAATTGACCAGCCAAAATATGCAATTTCTCTTCAGTTAAATCTTTAGCCATCCCTTCTAATAGCAAAGACCATAGTTCAGAGCGTTCTATAGTTGATAGTTTCTCAAAAGGCACTCGCATGAGGGGGTAATCGTTGGCTAACATTTCAGCCCCAAAACGGAAAGGCCGTTTGCTGCTGATGACAACGCTATCATCCATTAGGCGCAGGGCGGCAAAACTCGCTGGGGTGAGGCACCCGTTTCCGTCAATGAAAACACCTCCCCCTTGGATGTATAGCAGGGCGTCCAACATACGGGCATCTCGCACCGCAGAATATAATAGTTCCAAAGATGCTTCGCCGCTATCTTCAGGATTCAATTTAACTTTTAGCATTGGTTTCCGCAATGCTGCCGCAAGCTGGCGCACGCTTAGTTCTTGTTGCAAAAAATCTTCGCCGTATAATGATAAGATTGGTTTCACGTCTTTGAAAACATGCGCGGGGGGGATGCCGTTTCTGTTAAATATCTCTGCTGATCTGGCTATTTCATCTTCATCGTCTGGGATGGGGAAAAATTCTGCTCCTTCGCCCAGCGCGGCTAAGGGAGAGTAAGACCCCAGCAGCCAATCTACGACGCCTGGGGCGGTGCAAAACACTTTGCGCAAACCATTAGAGTGTTTACCAGATTCTTCCACTAAAACCAGCAATCTAAAAAAGCGCAGCGCCGATCCACGGTCAAAATAGCGCAGGTTTTCCAGGCGCGAGAAGCCTTCTGGGAGCAGGATGTGCAGCACCAGGTCAATGCTGGGCAATACGCGGGTGACATCGTCTTGTAAGTAGCTGTAAATTCGCTCGTAGCGCAGGTCAAGCGCGGGCGCCAAACAAATGATGAAGGCCCACCATTCAAAAGAACTCAGTCCAAAAGTTTCACGCAGGGCTTTGAGACGCAATGTAATCCCTTGTTTTTCGGCTTGGTCTTCAATGTTTTGGATTTCTTTTAGTGCGCCCGCCTGCATTTTTTCTAATTGGCGGCTTTCGTCTGGGGGGAGGGTGATGCCCGATCCCCAGTGTGTGCCGCTCCCGCGCCGAGTAAGGGCTAACGCTTCGGCGTCTGAGATGTATAGTCCTCGGAAACGGTCGGCGGGGTCTTGTCCGGCTAACTGCCAGCGGCGTACTTCTCTCTCTAGGCATGCGTCTAGCCAGGAGAGTATCGCTTGCAAATAGGTCATTTCCAAATTAACTGTTGGGGGCACTTTTTTTTATCTCTCTCTTTTATTGTGATATAAGTTGCCCGGCTCTTCGCCTGACGGAATTTAAGAAGTCCTCTGTTTCGAGAATTGACAGTTGCTCACCTTTGACTGTGACAAGTTCAAAGTTCAGTAGTTTGTTTTGGCCTGTGTTATCAAAGGCTACCATGCCCAGGCAAGGCACTTTGAGTCTAATTTGTTTCAAAGCATCGCGTATTTCTTCGCGGAATACTGCTATTTCGGTTTGTTTGGCTTGCCATTCATACCATTGTTTAGCGGGTTGGTTTTCTTCAACTTGTTTTACTGCTTGGTCTAGTAAATAGACTGCGGCGTAAGCTTGGGCTTCGTAAAGGGATTCAATATCCGTTGGACATTGATCTTTTACCAGTTCTTGCCGAACGACATAAACGCTTTCCGCTTCATCTGATTCTAAAAATTCTGCGCTAGCAAAACCGCCCGCCTGTCCCACTAAGATAGGCATGGCGTCTTTGAAAAATCTGCTATGGAAAATTTGTACTAAGGTTCTAGCTGCAGCTGGGTCGCTGGTGATTAGGTACGCCAAATGAACATTGTTCTCTGCCATATTTTCCATAATTCTAACCATTCTATCGGGGTCAATGGTTTCTGAAGAAAAGCTGGCATATACTCCAATTTCTATTTCTTGCAGCATAGCCGCCCGGGCAGTCGCCACGGCGGCGCTTTCACCAAAGGTGTTTTGTTCGTAGAGAATGGCAATTTTAAGGGATGGTTCTATGACGGCACCACTTATGGGCGTGAGGTTGATTTTTGTCAGTACAGATCCAAACATGTAGTTAGCGTACGTAAAGCCAGGCGCGCTCAATCGAAAAGCCCAGATGTTGTTGGATGGCAGCAGGTTGTCGCCGTTGGCGCTGGGGACGAGCATGGGCACGTTGAAAAAGTTGACCAAGGAGGCGGCTCGCATGGTGGCTTCGTTGGTGGTCGCTCCTATGACGGCTACGACTGGTTTCTCCTCGTCTTCAACCATTTCTCGAATAGCTACTTGAATTTCACCTTGTTGGTTGCTCTCGCCTGAAATTATATCTTGAAATGAGTTGTCTTCCAGGTTCTCTCTAGCGAGGGTATAACCCGCATGTTGTTCATTCGCTATAGATGAAGCATATCCCCAATTGGCTTCCCCGTTATCTTCAACGGGCACTTCCCATAAACCGCCGATAGGGAAGTTTTGGCTAGAGACGCTATTTGACTGAGCGCAGGCAGATAGAAATAACAACAATACTGTAGCGCAAAAAATAATAGCTTTTTTATGTTTCAACATACGTCTACCATCCGTCACTGTGCTCCCATCCAAAGTATAATGTCGATGTGCTTTCATCAATTAAAAATATTTGGTATTGACATCCATAATCTGAGCCAACTAGTCGAGCCCAGTTAGGGTCAGTAACAACTTTGCCATCTTCACCGCTGCTGTCTCCGCCTACTATTATTGTCCCATTCCAACAGGATGCCGCATCGCCTTCGCATGTTAGGTCGCTAGGCAATGGTGTTGTACAACTTTTTACTTCTACGTAAAGTTTAAATGTCGCCGTGGATGTTAAATCTGTAATTTTAAGATGGTTGCGCGAGTCGGCCGTTCTATACCATGTGTCTATGGTAAATTGATCCCTATTTCGCCATCTCGAATTAGTGCTTGATACCCATCCATTATTTACTTCGCTGCTTTGAATAAAAGTGCCGTCATCTTCAGAATAGCTATAAGAATACTTCACAACTGTAGAATAGACTTTAGTTGTCTTCCATGAGAAAGTAGCCTGGTTTCCGCTGACAGGGATTTTATAGTCACAGTGCCAACCGCTTGCACTTGCACAATGCTCGGTTATTCCAGCGCCTGAATAGTCAATATCCCCGCTTCTAATACCGCCATTCTTAAATCTAACTACTACATAGCCTTTGTCTATCTCATCACCTGTGTCAGAATCCAATTTAAAGGTTAATGTGTAGCTGACGTTTTTAAATGCATAGTTCGTTGGATTAAAAAATTCATCGCCGCTGCTACAATTTTCGCATTGCATTACTTCAGGAAAATTCCCGTCAGCGCTTGTTAATTTTACGGGTATAGATTTTACTTCAAAATTCGACACCGTTTTTGTCGCAGTCTTAAAGTAGGTAGTAGCTGTATAGGTAACTATAATATCGCCACTCCAAGCCGCGTCATCATTCAGCGGACACTCAATGGTATCTCCATTTTTTGTACAGGAGTTCATATCCAAATTTGTGCCATCAACTTCTACACTAAGCCGAGTTTTCCAATTAGTATCATCAATGGCATTCTCTTGGTAATGCCCATCTACAATTTCAATCTCTGCTGTAGGACCAGAATAAGCAAAAACCGGAGATGGAGGCGTAGTAACTTCTATAGTTGGCGTTCGTTTGATAACACCATTAGGTAAGTCAATTTTCAAATCTGTCGCTTGTTCAGTAAAACGGTCACTCACCAATTCAAATGAAATATCTTTTCCTGAATGATTAACAGTGCTTGTAAAAGTAAATTTGCATTTTGCTTCCCATTTAGTACTGTCAGAGGAAGGTTTATTGAAATCGAGAGCAAAAACACTTTTATTAGTGCCTTCTGGGGTTGGTGTGGGGCAATTCGTTTTGGTGGAATCGCCAGATAAGGCATTCGTCAACGCTAAGGGCCAGGTCATTTCAACTTTATCGTCTGAAGGCTCTGCATCTTCGGGCATGCCATTTAACACCACAGTAACCCAATATTCTTCGCCAACCCACCATTCAGTGTTAGAGATATTATCTCCATCAGGGGTGCCAATGAGAATTAGGTCTTCACCGGTATCAATACGAATTTCAGGTTCAGTTTTCTCTGGCAGAGGGGTAATTTCCAAATCAATCGGCTCACCACCGACAGCCAAGGCAAAATCATCATTGGAGGGAGTGGCAAAATTCAAGTCTAACGTGTTGTTACCTAATTCAACACATCTAAAACTTAGCAGAATAGAGCTAGAGCTAAGAGCAAACTCTCCATTTGTTAACTCGGACGTACCTTGAGAAACATTACAGTCAGGAGATTCTGGTAACACTACTTGTAATTTCGCGTCTTTGAACACATCTTCTTCAAAGCCGTCGCAAGACGGGGTAGATGCGGGGCAGCTAAAGGTCAAGGTTTCATCAGTCTTAGTGAAAATATGCCAGCTAAAGGGACCATCGGGCGCCCACTCAACTTCTATCCCCGTTTGCTTCTCAATGGTTAATGGTTTTGATGCTGTAGATCCGTTGTAGTCACTATCGCCTTGATATTCAAAGTTCAGAGTATAATCACCCGCTTTCTTGAAAGCTATCTTGCAAACTCCGGTAACTGCCTCATCTTGGGTAATTGTTAAAATAGCACCTGAAATTGTACAGTTTGTGGTGCCGCTGGCCACAATAAAATAATCACTTAAACTAGCTATTTCTTGCTCACCTATTTGTACAGTAAGTTCAATATCCCCAGCAATAGGGTCTTCACTCCCAGTTTCCTTTTTTAAGACAATACCATCAGGTTGAATATCAATAACCGTGCCTGTATATTTACCACTCAAAAAATCGGTTCCGTTCGGAAAATCTAAAGTAGTTGATTCTTTTACATTTAACCTAATTTTATCTGGTACAGGGTCAATTTTGTAGTTATCGTCTCCAATTTCAAAACTGTATTCTAAAGTAGCTGGTTGATCTAAAGAAACACCTTCACAAACATATTGCCAGGTATCCCCAGATTTCTTCCATACACATTCTTCACTCCAGTCATCAATGACAACATCCCCATCTTTCAACACCATGCTAATCGAATTCGGTTCCAAATAAGTTGTACTGAGCGTTTTCAACCAACCGGCCTCAATAAGTAGTTTAGCAAAAAAGGTATATCCAGACTGATTGCCAATTAGAATACATTCTTCTGTGTCGCAAGGGTCCTTTCCGTCAGGAATAAAGACGATTTGCCCTTTCTCTATTGTAAAATCGATACTGCCATCTTCCCCCAGAGAGACTGGTTCATAAGCATCTTCGCGGTGGTTATAAGAGATCAATAACGCGTAATCTCCAACTTCAGGGAAATGTCGAATAGCGACTTCAGCGTGCCCTGTGTCGGTGTCATCTACTACCACAGTGGCAGGTAAAGCGGTGATGCATTCTTGTTCTTGAACTTCGCCATTCACAAGTGGACAATGCCGCACAGTGACTTGTCCCTTATCATCGGCGGGGTCTAGCGGTTTATTAACTGGCTTCACAATTACGTCAATAAACAGCCCACGCCCAACGCTAAGCTCAGGATCGGGCGCACTCAAATTATTGATTTGCGCGCCGGCATCACCTGATTGGGAAAGGTGATAATAAACGGGATTAAGTTCGACTTGATTCGCTTCAACAATAATAGATCTGTCTGAAAACGCCTCAGAGTCCGCTGGAAGATATATGGCATCCCCTTCGTAACTAGCTTTAATGCCATTTTCATCTGTTTTTGTTCCAGCCGCATTAAAAGTCAGCGAACAAGTTCTCGTTGGTAAGGCAATTGTGCACACTGCCCGCCCATCGGAAATTACCACCGCGCCCTTGGGATAAGGGTCTGGTTGTTCGCCGGTCTCGGGATCTGTGAAATCGACAAAAACATCCACGGTATCCCATACTCTAAAATAGGTTATAGCGGGTAAAATCTCGGTGATTGTCAAGTCAATATCTATCAAGGCTGGGTCTACTACCACTTCAATAATCTCAGCCGAAGTCAGTTCGCCATTCCAAGCAGTCAAAATAAAAGATTTGGTAGCGTCAACTGTTATTGTTTTAAATCCCTGTGGGTTGAGATGGTCTGCAATTACGTTTTCGCCGCTAGACAACTGCACACGCGTCCATTCGCCTGAAACAGACCAAGCAAACTCTACTTCGCCCTCTCCGACCATCTTAGAGGGAGAAACTTCAAAAAATTCGATTGTAGGAGCTACAGGGGGTTCGCCATCAAAAACTTTTACAGGCAGCATGAAAAGCCGTTCCAGCTCTCCGCTCTTGGCAGACATCACAAAGTTCATTGATTCTTGAGGAAAGAAAGGCTGCATACCTGTGCTGGGCAGCACTTCGGTGAATGGCGCTATTTGCACAGTATCTACGCCTTTAATGCTCCATTCCAATAGAACTTGCTCGCCTTTAGCCAACTCACGGTCAGGTTGCAGCGATTCTGCCCGGTATCCAGAATCGCTAGTAGCATCAGGCACCAGCGTCACAAGCCTTTCGGGGAAATTGGCATCGGGCACATAAAGCCGAGAAGCTAAATGACCACCAGCAGAATCCGCGGCCATATCCTGGTAATTTGCCGCGGCGTTTTGCGACTTGACCCAAACAGTAAATGAATCAACTGTAATATGCGGAGGAACAACATTAACAAAATAGCTGCGCAATTCGCTACCGCTGGCGTTTTTCGCTTCTAAGGTGACCAAAGCATCTTTTTCTAATATATATGCCTGCTCACCGCTAAATTGTTCTGGTGTTAATTCGTAAACCACCTCATCAACCGTTAAAAACACCTGATCCGCCTCAGTGACCGACCAGCGAATATTGATAGGTTTTCCTTTATCAATCGTGGTAGCGTCCACCTCAAAAACGCCAACGCTGGGCGAAGGCGGCACAACCAAAATAGTTTGGGACTCTTTTCTATCCAAATTCACTAAACCAGAGAGCCAGTTACCAGACACTAATTCATACGTAGTGGAATGGGTTGGCGCAATAGTAATAGATTCTTGACCTCGACTAATGGGATAGTCAATATTATTAATTCCAAGCCGAGTTGCGAAAGGCGAAACCGACCATTCCAATTTTGTTGTGTCCCCCAACTCAATAACATCTTTCCCAGTTGCTACCTGGAACGAGAAAATACGCGGCTGTAATAAGATGAACAACCCCACCAAAACAGCTAACACCCCTAACATAATGCTCCACCATCCAAAAAGTGGCCGACTGACTACCGAAGCACTAATAATTTGAGGTGACGTAACCTGCTGCGGTATAGTGACAGTAGTAGTGTAATGGTAACGTTTGCTCCGCAAAGCAAACATAGGGTGCTTCAAAGGAGTGATCTCAATTGGCAAATCTAGGGTTTCGCCCGCGGGGATAGAAAGCGTAGCCTGACGATTAAGCTGCACTTCATCGCTTACCCGAAAATCAAACGAACACCCATTCTCATCATCAACCGAGGTCACACTAAAATCCGTGGTGTTATTCCCTCGGTTCGTAATTGGCAAATTAGAAACCCCCGTACGCTTACGCCAAGAAATACGCTGCCGCTTAGGAGAAAGATTACCCAACGCGAATTCATAATAGGGTTGAACTATCATCTCGGATGGCGTCTCTACACGATAACCAGGGTAATTTGGAGAAGAAACTATAATATTTACGTCGTAGATACCAGCCGTGCTAGTGAATATCCGTGGCGGGGTAATACTAATGCTAACCATAGCCCGCTGCCCTTCATTGAGATTGAACACATCTGGTTTGATCTTCACCCAATCTTGAGGAACCCCCTTAATAGATACAAAGAAACTAGCGACAATTGGGCCTGCATTCACAACTTCTAATTCAAAGACCGCCCTCTGCTCAACGTTAACATCCGCTTGCTGAGACAAGATATTCACCAAAATCGCTTTCTCCCCCTCGCCCATGGCAAACCGAGACGTCAGGGACGTCACGTCAGCCCCTATCTGCGAAACAATAACGTGCATGCCTGTAGAAGAAGCAAATTGTTGAAAGAATAACGTATGTTCGCCAATCTCTAAAAGATGATTTTCGGTTAAACTAACAGATGAATCCTCTAGCAAACTTCCGTTCAACCAAATTTCTGCGTCAGGCGTCAGCGAAACCAGTTGAAACTTTTTTTCCTGTAAGATAACCATGGCGTGAAATGGCAATACGTTATCGCCCGTGATAACAATGTCGTTATCTAAATTACTACCAATATTAACCACAGATTGGTCAAAGTCTAATTCTTGCACAGACTCGCTAATTTGTTGAGTAATTTTCTCAAGCATAATACGCTCTCCTACAACGCCATTAATGCCAAACAACCGCCAAATAATAATAAAAGGACAGCAAAGTCGCTAACACAATAGCCAAAACAGCTAAAGTTGGAAGCCAATACCGCCACCATGAAATTGGTTTAAAATACACAGTGCCCCGCGTTGAGACAAGAGGAACTTCAACATCAACCTCTTCTAATGGCACTTGCTGCGAATGTATAACATATACAAAACTACCTTTCGGATACCGTTTTTTTTGCGAGCCAATGCGCAAAGTTAACAAAATAGATTCTCCAGGATCAACGTCTTTGGTTTGCACGCAATTATGGAGCCAATGTTCAATTACCTCAATTTTGGAAGTCGTTTTTTGCGCTGGAGGAGGAGCAACAACGCCTTCCTGGATTTCTGGCGCCGCCGCGCCATTCCTGGTTGTGCTTCCCCCAGACGATGTCTTCATCCCCAATTTACTGCCGCTTCCCTTAACCGCGTCCGTCTTGCGCTTCATGCTCTTCGGTGCTTGGGCGGCTTTGATAGTGTCTGTTTGTACGCTTCGGGCAGCCGCGCCCTGTTTACTTAATTTTCTCCCCGCCCCTCCCGGAATGAGACTTCCCAAAGCTCCCAAAAAAGATGCCACGAGGCCAACTTTTGAAGCCGCAGCCTGGCCTTTTTTGGCGGTTTTATCAACGCTTGCCCCCGGCGAACTCGCTTTTGATTTGCCAGACGCTGGCTGCGCGGCAGGAGGTTCTGGCGTATGTTCATCCTCAGGCGCGGCTGCTTCTTCGCCTTCCTCCACTTCTTGCAACACCGGTTCAGGAACTCCGGCCAAAGGTATTCCATCATAGAAAAATTTGAAGCTCAATAATGGCTCTGTAGCCTCAACTTGAAGCTGGTAAAAGCTTTGTAAGTTGCCTCGGTTCGTCAATGTGATGGTATGCTCGCGATCACCCTTAACTAAAAGCAAGCGATAGAATTTAACAAGCAAAAAGACGTACAAAAACACGAGAACAAACAATAATATCCAGATCAACAATGTTTCAAATGTCGCCTGTGTCCACTCCATAGCTATCAATCCTCAATTTATAAAACTTCAATTTTCGAGACGGTACGCCTACTCTTCCCAAAAATCATCAAATTGGTTCCGCATAACTTTTATCTCTGGCTGGGCTTTGTCTTGAGATTGTTCTAAAACTTTGGTCTCTTCTTGGGCGGGGACTTCTTCTATGCGCGCCTTTGTATCGGGGGGTTCTTTTTTAACGCTAGTTTTGGAAGCGGGTATTGGCCGTGGATATTTGGCTTCGGGAACTTCCGCCAGTTCAACTTCCACTATGGGCAAATCAACTTCCGGCTGCTGGGAATCACCGCTATCATTGCTCTGTTTTGGCATATCGTCAGCAATCTCAAGCGCCTGGTCAAAAACGGGCGCAACGTACACCCCTTGTTTGATAATCATTTCTTCGCCAGGGTAACTTGCCGGTGAAGTTATTGTAAAAAACACATCATGATACCCAGCTTTCGGGTAATACCCACGAGAGAAAAGTTGCACCAATACATCTTCTTGAGCGTCAGGGTACAATAATGGAATAGGGTCAATATGATAGCAATCTGCAGGCAACCCGCTTAGAGCAACTTTGAACTGACATTCCGTTTGGCTGCCAACATTTTTAATTGTCAATTGCCCTCTTGTTGCGTAACCTGGACGCAGCACCGCGTTCGGGAAAGAAAGGACAGCCTCAACCACGTTGGTAGTTTGCACATATTCAGCGGCCAGGGGAATTTTTATTACTAATCGAAATTCCCCCAACTCAATTTCATCACCATCGCGCACATCAACAGTCCCAAACGAGGGGAGTTGTTGCTTAACATGATCAGCTCTAATTGAGACCTCCCCAGCCAAATTGACCAACTTACAACTTGATGGCAAGTCTGGAGAAAGTATGAATTGCAGATGAACGGGCGCTATCTGTGTAGAATGTAATTGAATATCGTTGTTTGGAGCTGTGCCAACGCGCGTTATTGTTTTCTCGACCTTGATCGATTTTGACCACCCCTTTTGATCGATTATCATCACTTTCATAAAGATCACCTTTGATGCTTCATGCAACCTTACCAACAATGACAGCAAGCAACTATTCTATTTTAGTATTAACTACCCGACAGTTTTAATTTGGACACCGATTGACACTGATTTTCACGGATTCTTTTTTTGTTTTTTCACAGAAAAATCCGCGTTTTCCGTGTCCGAAAAAAGTCTTTCAGCATAAGTGTTGAGTAACTAGTTTTAGTATAAACGAAAATACATTAAACGAGCTACTTTTCCCCCATGTATCCAAAATGCTAAACTCTATTATGCAGTTCAGCACTTTTTATGCAAATACTTTTAAATTTAATATTATAGATGATTCTTAGAGATGGCTATACAGATTATACTATAACTTAAGGTAGCTTACGGATATTTGGCAATGATTCGAAAAAAACTCCCCCTCATTTTGATATTTTTCATTTTCGCATTCCTGATAATCGGATGCCACACCTCACCCAAAGCGTTCAAAGGGATGGAACTTTATAGTTGGCAAGATAATGACGGCTCTTGGGTGTTCTCTATTATGCACGGCACGAACAGGCTCAAGACCGTTTCAGAGGTCAGGGAAAACCCATTATCCATGCGGGATGTCAAAACAGAATTCTGCCAGATGGCAACAGGCGAGCAGGTTTTCTGGATGGCAAACGCTCAGGACCCGGCCACGGGAGAACCCCAAGCGTTTCCCTATCCTCCTGAGGTTGTCGCCGAGGAAATTGAAACTTTTGCCAATGCCTGCGGCGTAGAACTCATCAATCTTTGCCCGTAACGCTCACTGGCAAGTAAATGCCGCTCACAGGCCAGTTTTCTCCCACCAGGAGGGGCAACACTTCTTTTAATTGTTCAACCTCCCCCGTGGTCACAACGCGCACTTCTCCCTGGTCTTTCGCGAACCGCAAACCGTGCTGCTCTAGCAGACGCTCCACTTGGCGAGCTATCGCTGGCGCGGGGTCAATGACTTTAACACTATCGCCCACTATTTCTTTAATCACAGGCATCACAAAGGGATAGTGTGTGCAGCCCATCACCACCCTATCCATCCCCTGGGCTAGCATGGGCAACAATGCTTCTTTTAAAATTCGGATGGTTTCAGGGGAACGCAATGCGCCTTTTTCAATTTCCCCCACCAGGCCGGGGCAGGTGCTTTGTAAAACTGTTACTCCGCGCGCGAAACGCTCTACAACAGAAGCGTATAGTTCACCTTGAAAGGTGGTTGGGGTTGCTAAAACTCCCACCACGCCACTTTGCGTATGTTCGGCGGCTGGTTTTACGGCTGGCTCCATGCCTACGAACTGGGTTTCGGGGAAGGCCGCCCGCAGGTGGTGCAACGCCACGGCAGAGGCTGTGTTGCAAGCGACTACGATCAATTTTACTTTCTGCGTTAGTAAATGGCGCACAATGTTCACCGAGAATTCGCGTATTTCTTCTCGTGGACGAGGGCCATAGGGTACGTGCATTTGGTCGGCGAGGTAGATTAAGTTTTCCGCAGGCAGGCGCGCGCGTATTGCTCGTAAAACCGAGAGACCGCCTACACCTGAGTCGAAAATTCCAATGGGGGCTTGTTTTGCCGCCATAATGTTTATCCTTCTCTAAATGTTCACCCCTAATTGTCCAGCCAGCTCGCCCACCGAATCGATCACCGGACACTCCGCGTTGGGGAAAACGCCTCTGGGATCGACCAAAATTGAGTGTAGGCCAGCCTCTTGCGCTCCTATAATGTCGGCGTAGTAATTGTCTCCCACATAGAGGGCGTTTTCTGGCGCGCTTTGGGCTAGTTTTAGGGCGTGGAGAAAAATTTTCTCGTCCGGCTTCCAGCTCCCCACCTCGCCGGCGGTGATGGCGAAATCGAAGAATTCTGCCAAGCCCAAGCCTTCTATTTCTTCTTGAAAAGGGTTAGAGCGGTTGGAGACCAGCCCCAGCGTGAACCTCTCCTTGCGGAGAGCGCTAAGGGTGGGAGGCACATCAGCGGGGACGCTGCTTTGGGGCGCGTATCTTTCCTCCATAAGCGGGGCAACCTGAGGGAGCAGTTCATCCACCTCTTCTTCAGAAATTCCTGCCACGCTAAATTTCTTCCGCAAATAATTCTCCCAAAAGACCTCTGTCAAATCTCCATTCTCTCCAAAAGTATCAATATCTGCCACAAGCTCAGGAGATTGCGCCCAATAATAATGAATCCAACGCCGGACGCGGGGCCATGTTTGGGCGTCTTCTGCTTGCTCTATGCCTTTTTCTGCCAAAATTTGCAGAAAGACATCCAGTGATGAAGGCAAGTGGTGAACGAGAGTGCCATCTAGGTCGAAAAGAATGGTGGTGATTGAATTGGCGTGCAGCAAATTTATTCTCCTGTAAAAATTATATACAAAATAGCTCTCTAAAAAGTAGTGTTGCGGAGAGGAAGATGGATGGTGTTTCTGCACCCAGGTGAAGCAGCAACCTCATGAATAGCTAAATAAACTTGGCTCATATATAAATATTGTGCAAAGCGACATGAATGTCGCACTACGAAAGCGTAACGCGATATTTATATCGCCTTTCCCCGCACACTTTCAACAAATGAACCATAAACTTTTTCATGCCAAGAGGAGGATTGCCAAACCCCCAAAACAGGGGTTCGCAATGACAACTGGCAAGGATTTATCCTCCAATGTAAGACATTTCTACTTTGTTGGGGTGGGATTGTTTTTTTTCTTGGCGAAGCTCAGAATAGCGGTCTTCCCGGCGATTCCACAAGGAGTGGATGAACGCCGTTATTTCTGCGTCTGCCCCTCCCCCGCGCAGCAGCGCCCGCACGTCTTGCCCTTCCCCCGCGAAGAGGCAGGTGAATAACTCACCCACCGCTGAAAGCCGGATGCGGGTGCAATCTCCGCAAAAGGGCTGTGTCACCGAGGCTATCAGACCAATCTCGCCTTGCCCATCCACATAACGCCAGCGGTTGGCGACCTCCCCGCGATAGTTGGGGTCTAGCGGTTCAAGGGGGAATTCACGCTGGATGGTGGCAATGATCTCCCTGGCCGGGACGACGTCCACACTCTCCCAATGGTTGGTAGAGCCAACATCCATGAATTCGATGAAGCGCAGAATGTGACCCGTCCCCCGAAAATAGCGGGCCAGGGGGAGAATTTGCCCCTCGTTGACGCCGCGCTTGACGACTGTGTTAATTTTGATGGGGGTGAGACCGGCCTCCTCGGCGGCGCGGATGCTGTTCAGCACGCCTTCTACCGAATAATCAACGTCTGTAATAGCCCGAAAAATTTCATCGTCCAGGGCGTCAAGGCTAATTGTGATCCGGTGCAGGCCAGCATTTTTGAGGGCTTGGGCCTTGCCCGCCAGGAGTGAGCCGTTGGTGGTCATGGCCAGGTCAACGTCTGGCAGCGCGGAGGCCAGCATTTTAACAAGAATTTCAATATCTTTGCGCAGGAGCGGTTCTCCTCCTGTGAGGCGGATTTTTCTCACTCCCAGCGTGTGGAAAATTTTCGCCAGGCGGACGATTTCTTCAAAGGTAAGCAGTTCCGCGTGGGGCAAGAATGGGTGATTTTTTTCGAATGATTCTCTGGGCATGCAGTACCGGCAACGGAAGTTGCAGCGGTCGGTGACGGAGATGCGCAGGTCGTGGAGGGGGCGGTTGAGGGTATCTAGCATAGTTTTTTAGTTCGGTAGTTCAGTAGTTGGGTAGTTGGTTAGTTTGTTCAACGAGAGCAGATTATACCGCAGGTTCGGGGCGTTGGGGGCGTTGTTGGCAACCTCTAATAAATGTCTTATCTCCCCAGATTTGTCCAGGAACTGAGGCGGGGAGACTTTTGACAGCAGATACTATCTTCAAGTTGCGCAATCCGCTGCGACAAGCCTAAAAACTTCGGCTGCAAAAATAGTAGGCTGGTGATATACTTAGAAAAGCGCCCCCGCTAAGGAGGTGCAGTATGAATGTTACGTCACCCGCCTTCGGCTCTGAATTGGCGGTTTTTGGTCAGTTTTTTGGGATGGTTCATATTGAGCTAGAAATTAGTGGACACTTTTTGCACCTTGAAAAAAGAATAGGTTGACAATCAAGCTGAAGCTGGGATTGCAAACAGGTTGTCGAAGACGCTTGCCAATGA
>QMOK01000045.1 GCA_003648195.1 Chloroflexota bacterium
AGGGTACGCATAATTATCAGTTGAGGCAATAGCAAGATGAGAACCGATTTGTGACGCGCCCTCAATGCGCATGAAGTCTTCTCCACGAATGGGGTCATCATTCAGTTGAATTGGCTGACTGAAAGTCTGACCGCCATCCTTGCTGAAGGTGTAAAAGACATTGTAACTGCAAGTATCTATTTGTCCGGGAGTAAAAGCCTCGGGCTGATTTTCGTTAGAATTAGCGGCGTAGGCATAAAAAACAACGTCAATTATCCCATTTGGAGATATGCTAATTCCTGGGGCTTTTGCAGTACCCAAATTGGGGAAGTTGTAAGTATTAATATACGGGAGAATTTCATCACTAACTATTGTTGATACCCAGCTTTGACCATTATCCGCGGTGACCGCCACGGCTAATTTTTGCGCGTCTTCTGTGCCGGTGCGATAGATAATGGCAAATTGTCCATTGGCAAAAGCGGTATTGATAGGGGACCAAGTCTCTAGGATGGGTGCCGGTTTGGCAAAGCTCTTCCCCCAATTGGTCGAGTTTGCCATCCAAACTGTGCGCGGCCATCGCCACGCTCCTGGCTCCCACGTCCAAACAAGGGAAACGTTTGTGCCATCCCCAACAAGGGGTTGAATATCGTCCGGCCAAATGGCACGCCCATTGGAAAAATCCGCAATGGCTATGTATTGATCTGCTCTGGAAATTGTTGACCAGGGGCGGCCTTCAACGTCAGAACGCAATAGGCTGGGGGTAACGTACAAAGAGTTCATTCCTTGAGCGTCTAAGGTCACAAGCAGTTGGCCCGATTGGGGATCAATCCGCAGCCACGGTTTGGCGACAACTTGCGCCTTGGTAATCTCTTCATAGTGCGCCCTAGACATCTCGTAATTTTCTTCGCTGCGGGATGAATTGAGGGCAATCACATCATCCCGAATGCCTAAGGCGTATAGTGTGCCATCAAGGCCAAAGGCAACCATACCATTGTACGCCATTCGATGAGTATTTGTGAACGGCAGAGTTTCTGACCAGGTTTTGCCGCTGTCTGTTGATGTGTAAATGTTAAGCGCAATCTTGCAGTTGCTTAGTTCACATTCAAATTTAGAGCTTGTAGTGACGATAGCGGCCAAATGTTCTGGATTGGCTGGGTTTACGGCGATGTAGGGTTGAGCCATATATGCTTGATTACTAATAGCGAGCAATGGCCCCACTTGCGCTTGGTTGTCGCTAAAAACAGGCTCTGCAGGGGGAGGTGTTACCATTGATATACCCAGTTTCCCCTCTTGGGGGAGGTAGACAACTGTTCCGGCTAACGTTTTTTCTGGGCGGTAATATTTTTCTATCGCGGCCAGCATTTCTGGCGTCCAGCGTTCTTTGTGAACTGGGTAATCTCCAAAGTGATGAATGAGAATACCAGCAAATTTCTGACCGGCTATATCGTCTAGCAATGGTGTCTGATCCCACATACCGGCGTTGGCTAATTGAGTAACCTCGAAGGGTTGAAGATACAGTGGGCGGTTTTGAAGCGTAAGGATGCCCATATATTCATCTGCCAAGACTTCGCCTTCTAAATCTTCGACAGTTTGGTCTAGTATTTGCAAAGCATTAAAATCCGCCCGCCGCGAAGCAAGATTCCAGTCAACGCTTTCATTCATGGTGGTTTTAGCTAACATTCCCATTTGGATGGTGAGTGACAACAAAACGATCGTCTGCACCCAAGGGCGTTTCGCGTTCCAAGCTATCATGGCGCCCCCCACAAGGCTAAGAGCGGCTGTTAGTTCAAGGAAGTAGTTGATATTGGAGCCAATTTTGCCAATAGTTAACGCAGAGAGCGCAGCCCCTACCAAAAAGGGTGCTAAAAGTGACCATCCTTTCAACTCTTTCCACGCAGATGCCAGGAAAACGCCTCCCATAATTAGGATGATAGGGGCATCTCCGCCCAAGTCTTTAAGGTGGTTCCACAAGCGTTCCCAGCCAAATTCGTTGGCATTGGCTGTGATGATGTTGTAGAAAAAGCCTCCCCCCGTTAGGAAATTGATAACGCCGAAGAGGGCAACTCCCACTCCCCCGACCAACAGCGTCAGGTATATTGCTCGGCGCTTTTCTTGAGTCCACAACCACACAAAAGCAGCCAGTGGCGCGGCCAGGGCGTAGGATTGGCGCGTGTAGGCCGCAGCAATCAATAATAATCCCCCTCCGAAAAAAGCCATCCAAGATTTAGGCCATTTTACTAGCACAAAGATTGCTGCGGTGGCAAACGCCAGAGCAAGCGAGTCTATACGCGCAAGGCTGGCCCACGATACCACGTAAGGGAAACTTAAAAAGAGAACGCTGGTCACTAGGGCGGCGAAACGGTTTTGGAAAAGTTTGTAGGTTGTTAATCCTAAAAATGTGGCTGAAGCCAGGGTTGCCAAAATAGAAATTATTCTTCCGGCTTGGAATGGCGACTCAAATGTATTTAGGAATGGGATTAGTGAGATTTGATAAAGAGGCGGGTAATTGGCTATGGTGTATGGGGCGGAATCGAGATTCGCTCTATATATGTTTTGGCCTTTTGCCAAGCGCATGGCCTGGTCTATTAACGGGGCTTCGCCGTAATCCATAGGGTATGGGTGGGCGGCTGCTAGCACGGAATAGAGCGCAAAAATGGCTATTGCCACAGAGCAGAAAAAACTTAGCATGATTTTTGAGCCTTCGTTGAAATAAGGCGCTAGAGTATTTAAAGTAGATGTGAGTTTATTTTTCATGGGTATTTAACCTGGCTGAACATGTCAGAATTAATTTTCTAGCTACAGGACACTTTGGCAAAAGCAAGAAAATAGAACACGGATGGGCCTACGGCCTCGCGGATGTAGCTGATAAACGCGGATTAAAAACTTAAAAATAATTAAATCCGCGCAAACCTGCGTTAGCGCAGCGGCATCTGCGTTGCCAGAGACGTACCTCTGGCGATCCGCGTTCTATCACCAAGGCTAATTTTTAAACTGTCAGGTAGCTAGTTAATTTTCTCATATAAAGATGGTAGTAGTTTGTCAAGCATGAAATGATGGCTCTAATGGCTTGTAGCAGCGAACAAGAGTTCGCCTGTCTCCTAAACGGGCACTCGCGTGCCCTACATCAAATTACACTTGACATACCAGTAAAGAATTTTCTATTAGATGAACAATGGCAATAACAATATGGCAAATTCTATTGCTAATGCTTGGGCTGTAACCCGCCAATATTTGGGATCGTTGCCGTGACGGTGATGGTATTCGAAACCGCCAATAACAACAACTATCACGCAAATGGCTAATGTCAGGGTAAGCAATATGTTCAACATATATAAACTGCCTTTGCCTACGGCAGCATTCACTGCTTCATTGGGAAAGAAGCGCAAATAGTTGCGCAAGACTGTGCTGCGAATGGCTAGGGCAGACAGCACTCCAAGAACTGTAGTTACCAACCAAGCACTAAGGGTGATTAGATACTGTTTTTGATTTTTATCGTGCTCAAGATATTGATCCATTTTGTGTCTCTCTTATAGAAAGTAGGGAAGAACCATGATAAAAAGTTGTCCCATGATTGTCCAGCTAAATAGTTTCCACGAACTTGGGCATCCTATGTGTTTATAGTGATATTCCGCGCCGCCAATGACAACGGCTATGTAAATTAGCGCCGAAATTAATACCGCTAAAATGGCCGCGACACTCATTTCGGCAGTGTTGTGTCCAGCAGACAAATATACCATCAAAACCAAGTCACGAATAACAAGTATATTTAGTAATCCAATAACAAGCGTGCCAGCCCAAAGCAAAGAGGTCAGCAGCGCCATAATAATAAAACGAGGACGAGCGGTAAAAGCCTGGTCAAATTGGCCCATGGAAACGAATATGAAACAAAAACAAGATAAGGTTGATAGCGGGCCTTGGAAAGAATGCAATTGAGGAACGAGAACTATATCTAGGTTTTGCCATAACCCAAAAAATGCTAAAACCAGTCCCCCAACAGCCATGGCGATGGGTGTCGCCAAAGACAAACGCCGCCAAATTTGCGGTTGCGTGCTGCGTTGCTGAAGGCGGGGAGCAATAGCGGCGAAATTCATTTTTTGAGAGGGTGAAACTTCATTAATGGCTGATTCTAGGCTGTCTCCGATTTGGCGTTGACGCAGTTCATGGACGTTGAGACGCCCCCTGCAAATGGGGCACTCGCTTAGGTGCTTGTCGAAACTTTCCCGTTCAGCATCGCTGAGTGTTCGGCAAATATACCTCATCAAATTTTCTTCGCTGATATGTCTGGTAGTCATATAGCTTCCTCCGCAAACCGTTCCTGGGCGACCTTGTCCAGCGATTTCTCTAAATATTGATAAGCCAATCGGACGCGGGATTGGGCTGTTCTTAGGGGACAGCCCACAATATCGGCAATCTCTTTATATGTGTGTTCGCCCCAATGGCGAAGCACTATTGCCTCGCGCAGTGCTGGGCTGAGTTCCAAAACGGCCTCCCATATCATGTCGCGTTTTTCTGATTGCATGGCGCGTTGCTCGGGGCTGAATTCAGGCGGCGATGGGACGCGATTGCGGTTGAACCAAGCCGAAAAAGAGAGCGTGGGCAAACGTTTTTTTCGGAACAGGTCACGGCATCTGCTAACTGTGATCATGTGAAGCCAGGTGGTGAACTTGCTACGCCGAGCGTCAAAGTCTTGAATGTGCAACAACGCATAGGTTAACGCCTCTTGAGCAGCCTCTTCTGCATCTTCTTTGTTGCCAAGCAATCCAAAAGAGAGACGGTAAACTTTTATTTGGTGAATATTGTATAGAGCTTCGGCGGCTTTTTCATCTCCAGCACGCCAACGTTCTATGAGTCTCTCAAGATTTGGCATAGTTAATTGTTTCTCAATTACAGGTGATAGAACGTGACAAATGAGTGATGAGTGATTCGTTTATATTTTTCGCATTTCAAAGACACACTGGTTTATTATATTATACGCAGAAATTGGATGTTTTGATTACAAAAAACGGCAATGAGGAAAAAGCAAAGGCTACAAGTTACATTATCTACATGCGAAACAAACCCAAATTTTCGAATGCTTGCCTTAAAATTGTTCGTATAAAGGGCAAACCTCCGAGGTTTAATGGACAAACCTCGGAGGTCTAAAAGACACAGTCTCAGCCATTAAACCTTGTTATCCTATCAATGCTCCAAAACTGTATATTCAGCACCAGCCAAAAATCATTAAAATTCGCTATCCCATGACGCTGACAGTTCTCCGGAGTCGTTTGGCTAATTCTGTGGAAATTACCACACCCATATCGGCATCTTCTTTCATACTCGCTATGAAATCTTCGCGGCTTAAGACTTTGCACACTGTATCTTCTTTAGCTATCACGGACGCCGTTCGGGGGCCATCGTCCAATAAAGCAATTTCGCCAAAGAAATCTGTTGCTTCAAAAGTATTAACTACTGTTTTATCACCATCCATTGATTCCAGCACGGCATCAGCACAGCCAGATACAATCACGAATAGCCCTGCTCCACCTTTCCCTTGAACGACAATAGTTTCACCAGATTTGTATTGGCGAGTGATAAAACGATTTTCAAGCTGCTTTTGTTGTCGATCCGACAGGCCGTGGAAAAGCGGTATTTTGACTAAAAAGTTCACCATATTATTCTCCTTTTCTATGCGTACGTAAAATTACTTCAGTTCGATAATATACGTAGTATATGCTTCCAATTCTTCTAATGGTTGATAATTATCGAATCCGCCATTGTTATTCAAATCGGGGCTAGAAACTTCTAGTCCCCACAAAATCTCATGGGCTGTTCCAATTTCTAAGTCGCCTTCGCTCAAACAAAAACGATAATCTCGGATTGGTTTGTCGCTCATGTTTATTAATACTAGCAGCGTCTGATCTGTGGTATAGCGCAAAAAAGCATATAAGCCGCGCTCAGATGTAGGTAATTCAAGCAAATTGCCTATACGCAGGGCTGGGTACTCATTGCGGGCGTGAATTAACGCCCGATACTGGCTTAGCAAAGAATCAGCATCACCTGTTTGAGTTGCCACATTCCAATCTTTATAGTCTCCCTGAGGGGACTTCCAAGGCAAAGAAGCGGTAGTGAAACCAGCATTCGTCCCATCTGACCATTGCATTGGTGTGCGAATGTTTTCGTCTGGCTTGCGCCCAGTTTGGCCTACTTCTTCTCCGTAATACAAAAATGGGACGCCGGGGCCAGTTAGCAGCAAGGACGCGGCTGTCTTGGCCTGACCTATATTACGCATTAGCTCACTCATAACGCGCGGTTGGTCATGGTTAGTGATAAAGGTAGCATACTGGTGAGGTGGATAGCTTCTTGTGATAAGTTGATGTGCTTCTGATATATATTGCTTGGAACCTAACCTAGCACTTTTCAAGATGGCGCCAGCAGTATTAAACTCAAACGCAATGTTGACTTCGTCACCAATATATTTGAGCACCTCAGATGTACTTGACCACGCCTCGCCAACGGTAAACGCTTCGGGGTTAATGCTATTGTAATAGTCGTAGAATCCTTCCCACCATTTATGAGTAGCTAAGGTATTTTCTTGTATTTCACCCTCTTCTATCAAATGCTTAATGGCATCTAAGCGAAAACCATCCACTCCAACATCTTCTAACCAAAACCGAATAACTTCTTGCATTTCCTCGGTAACTTTAGGATTGGTGTAATTCAGGTCGGGCATACCTGCCCAAAAAATGGCGTAGTAAGAACCAGTGTCAATTCGGTACCAAACATCTGTACCCCAGGGACTATCAAAGCTTGGAGCTGGGTCTTCCCATATATAGTAATCACGATAAGGGCTATCGCTGTTGGTAGAGGCCTCTTGGAACCAGGGATGGTGGCTGCTGGTGTGATTGAGAACCATATCGATGATAACTTTGATGCCTCTTTGATGAGCTTCGTCCAATAGATTCTGAAAATCTTCCATGGTGCCATATTCTTCGTTGACGGCAAAATAATCCATCACGTCATAGCCATGATAGCTCGGAGAGGGGTTAATTGGCATTAACCATATGCCTGTGATGCCTAAATCATCAGTTGTGGTCGAATCGCCATCGTTGAGGTAATCTAATTTTTCTACGATACCGTTGAAATCCCCAATCCCATCGCCGTCACTGTCGTAGAAACTACGCACAAAAATTTCGTAGAAAACCACATCATTCCACCATCCCAATTCGCTGCTATCTATTTGCCCAGAATTCGGCGTCACGCAAAGGGGGGCTGAAGTAGGCTTGGGGGTAGGTGTTTGTGTAGATGTGGGTTCAACGCTGGATGATGCATCTTGCGTTATTCCACTGCAACTGGCTGTCAACAACAAAACCACAAACCATATCAACAATAAAAAACAACGTTTCGTATTTTGTCTCTTCATTAGCATTTCTGTGTTCAAGCTGGTCTTATGCAAGTTCGGCAATGAAAATCTCAAATGGAGCTAGGGAGAGTTTTTCAAGGTCAATCTCACTTTCTCTCTCTTGACTAGAAAAAATCACGTTAATTGCTGAAGTCTCCAAATCAAAATTGATGTTTTGATGATTCTCGGAAAAGTTTAACACTACCAAGCAATTTTGTTCTTCGCTCCTACGCAAAAAAGCCAGGTAATCCTCCGCTTCGTTATGCAAAGGTTCATAATCTCCGGCGATGAGCGCGGGAGTGCGTTTTCGCATATTGAGCATTTCCTTGTAAAAATTCAATAAAGACTTGGGATCATCCAATTGCTCGGCGACATTGATACCTTCTGCGTAATTTGGGTTTACGGGGAGCCACGTTTCCACGCCGGGGGGGCTGAACCCACCATTGGGCGCGTTGCGCCACTGAAGAGGTGTCCGGCACCTATCACGACTCGATTTGGCCGCTAGTTGCAGGGCTTCGGGCGCGGGAACTCCCATTTCATCAACAGCCATGTTGTAAAGCCAAATGGCAGGTGTATCCCAAAATTGGCGAATATCTTCAAGCATATAATCAGTCATGCCAATTTCTTCGCCATTATAGAGGAAAGGAGTTCCACGCAAGGTAAGCATAAGCGCTAGCGAAAGCCGAGCTAGGGGCGCATCGTTCTTGCCATCGCCAAAATGGGTATAAACTCGCGTTGAGTCATGGTTATTTAGCGTATTGCAAGGCCAAGCCCCGGGCGGCAACTCGGATAGACGTTCCTTTTGATTAGCACGTATCCAATCAGAAGTTAAACGGCCAGGCTGCCTCATCAAGGGGAAATTAAAAGCCAGATGCAGCTCGTTGTTTCCATCGCCATAGTATTCGATATTGTCGTCTTCGCCCACAAGCAGCCGGTCATCGTATTCATCAATAATTGACCTTAGCTCTTGCATCAATTCATGCACTCCGGGTTGCTCAACCTGATAACGGAACATTGCTTCCCAATGAGGCGCATATTTTTCCCGCTCTTCTTTAGTTTCGGCAAAGCGGAATGCTTTGTAAAGCTCAAATTGTGAATACTTGGAGGTGTGATCTGGCAAGGCTGGGTCTTCAAAGATGGTGCCAATAGCATCCAGCCGGAATCCATCCACGCCCATATCAAGCCAAAAACGCACGGCATCCCACAAGGCTTGCTTAACTTCAGGATTACGCCAATTGATGTCTGGCTGCTCGGTGAGAAAGAAATGATAGTAGTATTGTTCAGTAGCAGGATCGTATTTCCAGGCCGATCCGCCAAAACAAGACATCCAGTTATTGGGCGGGTTACCATCTACGCCATCTTTCCAAACGTACCAATCTCGTTTGGGATTGTCGCGGCTGGAACGTGATTCGATAAACCAGGGGTGTTGGTCTGAGGAATGGTTCAATACCAGGTCTAGGATAACCTTAATATCACGCTGGTGAGCCTCGTCCAAAAAAAGTTTGAAGTCATCCAATGTACCAAGTTCAGGAGCAACATCAACATAGTTAGATATGTCGTACCCACAGTCGATGAATGGTGAGGGAAAGTGTGGGGATAACCAAAGAGCGTCAATACCCAAAGATTTAAGATAGTCCAAGTGACTGGTCATCCCTTGAAAATCACCAATTCCATCACCATTTGCATCGGCAAAACTACGAGGATATATTTGATAAAAAACAGCTTTTTGCCACCATTTAAGGTCAGTCATTATTCTCCTTAAACATGCGAAATATCAGCAATACCTTTCAAATCTAATTCTCCAGCGAAATGGCAAGAGACATAGTGATCCGGTTTGATTTCTCGAAGTTCAGGCGCTTCTTTGCGGCACCGTTCTTGAGCATAACGACAACGAGGATGAAAAAGACATCCTGGAGGAGGATCTGATGGGTCTGCTACGTCACCTTCCATGATGATGCGTTCTTTCTTCATGCGTGGATTAGGTCGTGGCACAGCGGACATCAAAGCCTCTGTGTAAGGATGCAAAGGGTGCGAATATAGTTCGATAGAATCGGTCACTTCAGCGATTCGGCCAACATACATTACGGCCACGCGGTCTGAAATGTACTGAACCACACTCAGGTCGTGAGCAATGAAGATGTAGGCCAAATTGAAGTCTGCTTTAAGGTCGTTCAGCAGGTTCAAGGTTTGAGCCTGTACAGAGACATCCAAAGCCGAAACGGGTTCATCGCAAATGATCAATTGTGGGTTCATCGCCAGAGAACGGGCGATGCCAATACGCTGTCGTTGGCCGCCAGAGAATTCATGGGGATACCGGCGGATGTGTTCTGGGCGAAGTCCTACCCTTTCCAAAAGTTGGATAACATACTCTTCTGTGTTTGGCGTGATTTTGTTGTGGATCACCATTGGCTCAGTGATAATGTCATAAACTGTCATACGGGGATTCAAGGATCCAATAGGGTCTTGAAAAATCATCGAAACATCTTGACGAACTCGTTTCAATTGATCTTTTGACAATTCACGAATATTAACCCATTCAGCGTCATCGGTTGTTGATAAAGCCCGTGATTTAAACATCACATTGCCATCAGTAGGTTCATAAATACGCAATATGGCGCGGCCAGCAGTGGTTTTTCCGCAGCCACTCTCCCCTACTAGCCCCAAAGTTTCACCTTCGCGCACAAACAAGTCTACATCATCAACCGCCTTGACATGCCCAATGACCCGTCTCATTAAACCACCAGTAATTGGGAAATATTTCTTTAATCCGCTAACCTGAAGGATAACATTTTCATCCTTAGGTTTGAAATTTTCAGTCATATGTAATTCCTCCTCAGTGCCTAGGCTGCTTCTGCTTTAATGGCTAGCGCTTCAGGTGTTTGCGGCCAGCACCCATCGTATAATAAACAACGAGCCCAATGCCCTTCACAGACTTCTGCGTATTCAGGATACACCTTATCACATTTTCCAGGCATAAAATTTGGACAACGGGGATGGAAAACGCATCCTGGTGGCAAGTCAAAGGGACTGGGAACCATTCCTTCAATGGTTTCGAGTTGACTTTCTTTCTCACCAATCTGAGGAATGGAGCCAAGTAATGATGTTGTATAAGGGTGTTGGGGATTTTCGAAGAGTTCAATTGTGTCAGCTCTTTCAACTTCCTTGCCCATGTACATCACTACAATTTCATCAGCAATTTCAGCTATGACGCCCATATTGTGAGTGATGAACATAATAGCCATATCTTCATTTTTTTGCAGTTCACGCATCAAGTCCAGAATCTGGGCTTCAATTGACACATCTAAAGCTGTTGTGGGTTCATCCGCAATCAGCAAATCTGGATGAGCCGAGAGAGCAATGGCTATCATCACACGCTGGCGCTGACCACCGCTCAACTGGTGAGGGTAACTATCGACACGCTGCTCTGGGTTAGGCAAACCTACTCGTTTGAGCATATCAATGGCTATTTCCCGAGCCTCCGCATCGTTGATTTTACGCTTGGCCTGAAGATTTTTGGTCATGGTATCACCAACCGTATCCAAAGGAACAAAGCGGTGTAGTTTTGCAGCTTCAATAATGTGGAAACCAGCGCTAAATACCGGCGTCAGAGAACTCATAGGTTCCTGAAAAATCATCCCAATATGACCACCACGAATACTGCGAATTTTTTCGCCATTAGGAGGTAAAGCATCAATGCGAACAATTTCTTCTATTTCTTTGCCGTTTTCTTTAGAGTATTCGTGGAAAGTAATTTCGCCTTTCATTTTGCCCGGTTTAGGAACCATGTTCATAATGGCTTTGGCGGTAATTGATTTACCACAACCACTCTCACCAATAATACCCAATGTTTGCCCACGATAGATCTTAAAACTAGCTCCATCTACAGCATGGACAATGCCGTCGCGAACGTCAAATTCAACATGGAGATCGTGTACATCTACTAAAATTTGTTTGTTTTCTTCACTCATGTCATATTCTCCATTTGACTACTTACTATACGGGTCCATCGCATCTCGTAAACCATCCCCAAGCATATTGTAGGATAGAATGGCTATCAAGATGAATGGAACCGTCCACAAGAGATGAGGGGCAAATCGGATTGACCGAATGCTGTTCGCGTCTTGCAGCAAGGTTCCCCAACTGACAGTTGGCGGTACCAGGCCCAAGCCAAAGTAGCTAAGAGCAGTTTCTAACAATATCATGCCAGGAATTTTTAGGGTCGCGATCACGATAACGTGGCTCATTGTAGCTGGAATAAGGTGATGGAAAATGATTCGCCGGTCGCTAGCACCCATGCTTTGAGCTGCCAGAACATACTGTTCCTCACGCCCAGCCAACACCAAACCACGTACCTGACGGGCCAAGCCGCCCCATTGTACTAATGCCAACAAGATGGTAACCATAAAAAATACTCGTGTTGGCGGCCAGTCAATTGGCACCGCAGCACCTAGAGCCAGGAATAACGGTTCTTGAGGAAAAGCCGACAAAAATTCAGTGATACGCATAATAATGATGTCAGTAGCGCCACCATAATAGCCTGATGAAGCGCCAGCCGTTACGCCTACTATCAAGAAGACAGTCACACTGAAAAGGCCAATGAACATAGATATTCTACCGCCGTAGAGAATACGCGAGAAAAGATCTCGTCCCAATTTATCCGTTCCCATGATGAAGACTTTAGCCTCTTCGTCGTTAGGGTCTGTACCAAAAAGATGGATACGGGTTGGAATGAACCCCAATATTTTTGTTTCTTCTCCTTTGACAAAGAAGTAGATCGGATATTTCTTTGTTGTGTCAATTTCAAAAGTGCGTTTACGGGTTGCTTTATCTATTTTTTTCTCCAGCCCGTAAACAAATGGGCGCAAAGAGAAATTGCCTTCCTCATCTATAAATCGGAAAGACGTAGATCTGGCTTCGATAAATTCTGTTTCAAGTTCTTTAGGATAGGGCGCAAAGAACTCGGCAAAGAAGACACATGTAATGTAGAAGATGGCAAGCATAATTGCTCCCAAAACCGCCGTCCGGTTCTTTTTGAACTTCCACCAAACCAAAGCCCAATAGCTCTGACTTATCTGTTCTTCATGGACTTCTTCTTCGACAATACCAGTTGTTTTTTCTAATTCACTCATGGTTTATCTCCTATCCCAGCCTGATGCGGGGATCAACCCAAGCCAAAACTACATCAGCCAAGACAGCACCTGCCAAAACCATCATTGTAATAAACACCAATACTGTTCCGGCCATGTACATATCTTGAGTGAGTAATGCCTGAATGTATAGCGGGCCCATCGTGGGGAGGCTGAGAACCACCTCTACCAAGATATTACCCGCCAGAATACCAGGAAATGTTTCAGTGCCTAAGATGACAATTAGTGGATTGATAGCCATGCGAACTGCGTGCCGCCAAATAACTGTACGATTCTTCAAACCGCGAGCGCGAGCCGCCTCAATAAAAGGTTGTCCCAGAGTATCAAGCAAATTGCCGCGCATGATGCGGATAGTTCCAGCAGTCCCTGTGACAGCGCCTATCAGGGCTGGCACCCACAAGTGTTTAAGCAAATCCCAGACTTTGGCTAGACTCCAGGAAGCGTCTGCAAATTCACGCGAGAATAACCCAACGACATCTTGGTCTAGTTTCACCACCGCCACGTATAAAACCACCAGAGCTAACAGAAATGGGGGAATGCCTATCCCCAAGAAGCTTATCGTCGTAGCAATTTGGTCCCCCAAAGAATATTGTTTTACGGCTGAAAACACCCCTATGGGTATCGCAAGCGCCCAGGTAAACGCAGTCGTAGCCAAGGCCAATGTCACCGAGAGCGGAAAGCGTTGTGCTAGTAAGGTAGCAACAGGCTGGTCATATTCAAACGAAAGACCAAAGTCACCTTTGACAAAATTAGAAGCCCATAACCAATATTGCGTTAATAATGGCTTGTCCAATCCGTATCTTTCCCTATATTCATTTATTCGGAGTTCTGCGCTTTTATCACCACGAGCCTGTAGTTCAGCGATCTTTTGAGTCATGAAATCACCCGGCGGCAAAGTGATGATGATAAAACTCACGAAGGATACAACTACCAGCATGATCAGCGCATAAAAAATCCTTCTTATTAAAAATGAGAGCATGATCTGTCCTCCTTCTCCATTTGTCTTAGCAAATCGGGTAATGCGACCCGCTTCGTAAACATGGACTTAAGGGAGACTTGTAAATCATGAACTACAAACCTCAAGATTCAAGTCTCCCTTAATGGATTAGCAATGTGGCAGGCTTTTAAACCTGCCACATTTATACTCATGACTTATTACTCTTGCCCTAAACTTTCCAAACGCAGTGCTTCTTGCATCCAGAACTGCTCGGGGTTGAGGTTGCCAGGGCTGCCAGGCGCCCACGGGCCAAGGATGACCAAATCGGGGATACCCATGAAGCCATTGCGAACCACTGTCGGCATTGATTGGTCACCAGACCCACCAATCATGAATGGGCCATGGTCGATATGAATTTGGATGGCGTCCCATACAATTTGGTGACGCTCATTAATATCGGCGGTGGCTAAACCAAGGTCGTAAAGCTCTTGCAGTTCGTAAGCGTAGGTGGTGCCGGGTTGTGGTTCCCAACCCTCGTCTCCACCGGTCTGACGATACTTGCCCTCAAGCGGCCAAGCTCGGTTGTCACGCAACGGGAAGATCCAGTCGGGGTAGGTCCAAATGTCCAGCTCAGAAGCGTGCATATTGCGGAGCATGTAGAGGCCCTGCGTCTGGCGCAGATCCCAATCAGGTTGTCCACGAAGATCGTTGATGAGGACATTGACTCCAATGTCTCCTAGGTTGCCAGCATAAACTTCAGTAGCAGCAACTACGCCGCCGCCACCCCAGTCGCCCAAATCTAACACGAGGGTGAAAGGTTCGCCACTGGGCAAATCACGGAAGCCATCGCCATCGGCATCCACGAAGCCAGCTGCGTCAAAGTGTTCAGCAGCGAGAGCTGGGTCATACTCTACATAAGCATCACGCCAGGATTCGTAAACAGCCTTTCCCTCAGCACTGGCGAAGTGCCAGGCCTGGGGCGAAATGGTCGCGTTGGTGGGATAACCAATCCCATCCCAAACAACATCAATCAGGCGTTGACGATTCAAAGCATGAGAAAGGCCGATGCGGAAGTCCTGATTTTGGAACAGGTCACGAATTTCTTCCCAGGTGTCGGGGTAGGTCTCGGAGTCAGCGAAGTTCATGTTGACCAGCCATCCGGGATAACTGCCGGCGCCATTTACTGCGCCTTCGTGGATGTAGTAGTCGCCAGCTTCAGCTTGCTCAAGCAAGAAGGGGATATTGACGGGGTCATCGGTGCCGCGGAACGAGGCCTCGAATTTACCCTGAGATAGTTCTAACAAACGAACTTCAGCGTCAGCAATAAGGCGGACATCTACTTTGTCAATATAAGGCAACTGATTGCCTTCGGTATCAACTTTCCAGTAGTAAGGGTTGCGGGTCCAGACGGTGCGCTCGCCGGGGACAACGCTCTCGACACACCAAGCGTGTAGGCAAGGATAACCTTCAACGTTAGCAAGCCAGTCACCACCATAAACATATTCTTCCAACTCTTCGAGGGTTGCCTCGGAATTGTAGGCGGGGTCGTGGGGGCTAAGGAAGTGTTTAGGCCGTTCCATTGGAAGCCATTCCCAGAAACCTTGGGCAACAATGTAGGTGGCGATATAGTGCGGTTCGCCCCATTGCATGACCATGGTGTAGTCGTTGGGGTAAGAAATTTCCATGGGGGTGCCATCGGAATCGTAGGCCCACCAAGGAACGGTGACAACTTTGAAATCTTCATTGGTGGCCAATTCCCACCAGTAGCCCATATCTTCGGGGGCGCTGAATGGGACACCATCAGACCATTTGAGGCCTTGGCGGAATACCCAAGTTAGGGTTTTGCCATCTTCAGAGACAATATATTCTTTGACCAAGCCAGGTTCGTAACCGGTGTAATCGCGATTCCAACGTACAGGCGGGTCGTAAATGGCCATTTCGATATTGCCATAGCCCTGCCACCAGGTAACGCCGTGCCAAATGCCACCGTATTCACCAATGCCATCTACGCCTTCAACGACCATAATGTCCTCTGCGATAGGCAGTCGATCTTCAACGGCGGGAATGTCACCGGCTTCAACCATTTCTGCTAACATGGGGGCTTCACCGTACTCTGACACCTCAATTTCAATAGGCACATCAGTAGCTTCAACAGCCTCAATGCCTACGCCTTCTTCTTCTTCTTCAGCTTCTTCTACTACTTCAGCTTCTTCTACTGGTTCTGTCTCTTTGGGTTTACAGGCCACAAATAGTAAAGAACTAGCTAATAGAAGAGCGAAAACTATAAACAAAACACGTTTCATTTTCATTCTTCGTACTCCTTAATCTAACTAAATTTTTCAGAACAACTTCACTGCTACAAATATATTATATTGTTTTTTGGGACATCACCTCCTTTTCTGTTTCTCGAATTATTCTAAAGTTTAATCCTTTCTAAAAACAGGAATTTTTCTGAGCAATTAAAGCATTTGTAAAAGACTCATTTTTCTAGAGCAGGCTCAGTTTCTTCAATTAAGCGATAAAACGCCAATGATAACGCCTGAACCACAGCGCCCATACTTGTTGCTCTTTGTTGAAGTAC
>QMOK01000046.1 GCA_003648195.1 Chloroflexota bacterium
ACAACGTAAACATGCAAGTTGAGTTGATCGTGCCGGTGGCTTTGGAAGAAGGTGGGGACTTCGCAATTCGCGAAGGTGGGCTCACCGTTGGTGCAGGTGTTGTTACTGAGATTATCGAGTAAAAAATATGGCTAAACAAAAGATACGTATCCGTCTAAGAGCTTATGACCACAGAATCCTTGATCAATCCGCAAAAAGGATTGTTAACGCAGCCGAGCGTACAGGAGCTCGTGTGTCAGGCCCTGTTCCTCTTCCTACGAAGATAGAAAAATTCACAGTGAGACGTTCAACGTTCGTAAATAAAGATTCACACGAACATTTTGAAATTAGAACTCACAATCGTCTTATTGACGTCTTGGAACCTGACTCACAGACCATAGACATGCTAATGAGACTGAACCTTCCGGCTGGGATAGATATCGAGATTAAAATTTAGGCCTTGTATTTGGAGTTTTAGACAAGCATTAATATTAGGGTTAGTATCCTTAGAACGTTCTTGGCTGAAATTGCTTTTTTAGAAGAATGTCGTTGAAAGAAAACACTTGGTTTTAAGGATAACGTAAGAATTATTCTGGTAGTGAACAAAAAAACAAAATTGTTCTCGAAAGGATAATTAACTGCGTTATCTGGGGATGATGTAGCTAGGCCCTAGTTGACAGTCCCCGTATATTTTGAATGCAGGAGAGAAATTGAGATGAAAGGGCTTATTGGAAAGAAAATTGGCATGACCCAGATTTTCGATGATACAGGGAATTCCATCCCTGTTACAATCATAGAAGCTGGGCCTTGTTATGTAACCCAGTTGCGGACAGTCGAAAATGATGGATATATGGCTGTGCAGCTGGGTTTTGAGGAAATGAACCCTAGGCGTTTAACTGGTGGTCAACTCGGTCATTTAAAAAAGAACGATTTGCCTCCCCTAAAGTATTTGCGTGAGTTTCGAACCAAGGCAGAACTAGAAGAAGGCCAAAAACTCGCAGTAGATGTTTTTGAGGAAGGCGAATGGGTTGATGTGATAGGAAACACTAAGGGACGTGGTTTCACAGGAGTGGTCAAGCGGTATGGCTTTTCTGGCGGTCCTAAAACACATGGACAATCAGATCGTATGCGTGCCACTGGGTCCATTGGCTCAGGGTCAACCCCAGGCCGTGTATTCAAAGGAAAACGAATGCCAGGCCGAATGGGAAATCATCGTGTTACTTCACAGCACTTATTAGTAGCGCGTATTGATTCTGAACGTAATTTAATAGCTGTTCGTGGTTCGGTACCAGGCCCCAAAGGCGGCTTGGTAATCATCCAAGAAGCGCGAAAGCAGTAATTTGTTGGAGCAAAAAGAGTATGGAAGCCAATATCATCAACATGAAGGGCGAGAAAGTAGATACCATTGATTTGCCGGTAGAGATTTTTGGTGCCCCCGTAAGAATAGACTTGATGCACCAAGCTTTTGTTCGACAAATGGCGAATAAACGCTTAGGGTTGCACAGCACAAAAGGACGCAGCGAAGTCGCAGGCGGTGGACGCAAACCTTGGCGGCAGAAAGGTACCGGGCGTGCTCGCCAGGGATCAACCAGAGCCGCGCAATGGGTTGGTGGTGGCAAAATCTTCACCCCCAAACCTCGTTCCTACGAGAAAAAAATGCCTCGCAAAATGCGTCGTGCTGCATTATGTTCAGCACTTTCTGTAAAATTAGCCTCCGAGGAAATGCTTTTTGTAGATGAGTTTTCCCTGGAATCTCCAAAGACACGCTTGATGGCTCAAGCATTAAGTCATTTGGCAGGCGAGGATAGTGTTTTACTTATATTCCCTGAGAAAAATGAAGCGTACGAATTTTTGGGACGTGCAATTCGCAATTTGCCGAATGCAAAGCTTCTCTTAGCAAATTACCTGAATGTCCGTGATTTGCTTCAATACGGCAAAATCATTGTAGTACGCCCGTCGCTAGATGTCATTTTCGCAAATCTACAACAGGAGCAGAATAATGACCTCGATTTATGATGTTTTACGCCGTCCAATTTTGACAGAAAAATCAACTCATCAATATTTGAAGTTGAACCAATATGTCTTCGAAGTAGCTCTTGACGCGAATAAGCCCGCTATCAAAAATGCAGTGCAAACATTATTCGATGTTAAGGTTGAGAAAGTGAGTACCATAGTTATGCCTGCGAAACGAAGTCGGCGTTCTCAAAGTCGCCGAGTATTAGTTCGCCGCAGTGCGTATAAAAAGGCGATAGTTACCTTGGCTCCTGGAGATACGATTCGCGCCTTTGAAGGAGTTCGGTAATGGCAGTAAAGAAATATAAACCAGTAACTCCAGGTATGCGTGGACGAACTGGTTATACGTTTGACGAAATTACAAAATCCAAACCAGAACGGTCTTTGGTAAAATCACTACGCAAGCACAGTGGACGCAACTCATCGGGGCGAATTACTGTTCGCCATCGAGGAGGCGGACACAAAATCAAGTACCGAATCGTGGATTTTAGACGCGATAAACACGATATTCCTGCTCGTGTAGCGAGCATAGAATATGATCCTAACCGTACTGCCAGACTAGCATTGCTCAATTATGTCGATGGCGAGAAGCGATATATTATTGCTCCTGTTGGCTTGCGCGTTGGAGATTCCATTTTGACCAGCTCTGAGGCCGAGATTTCCCCAGGAAATTGTCTGCAAATTCGCAATATCCCTGCTGGAACCCGTATTCATAACATTGAATTGCACAAAGGCAGGGGAGGGCAATTGGTTCGCTCGGCAGGAACCGCCGCCCGTTTAGTGGCCAAAGAAGGGCGTTACGCTCAGATACGTTTGCCATCAGGCGAAGTCCGCCTCATCTTACAAGATTGTTACGCAACTATAGGGCAAGTTGGAAACGTAGAACATGGCACAATCAAGTTGGGAAAAGCCGGACGGAAACGTCACAAAGGCATTCGCCCAACAGTGCGAGGCTCTGCTATGTCCCCCCGCGACCATCCTCATGGTGGTGGTGAAGGGCGATCACCTGTCGGAATGCCCAGTCCTAAAAGCCCTTGGGGCCAACGGACTCTTGGCAAGAAAACCAGACGGAATAAGCGCACAGGTAAATACATTGTTCGTGATCGCCGTGAAGGCAAGAAACGTCGTTAGCGATTATTAGGAGACAGACAATGTCACGATCACTAAAAAAAGGGCCATACATAGCCCCTAAATTATTGAAAAAAATTGAAAGCATGAACGAACGTAATGAAAAAAGAGTAGTGCGAACATGGAGCCGGGCGAGTGTTATTTTCCCCCAGCTTGTTGGACACACAATAGCAGTTCATGACGGACGCCGCCACGTTCCTATCTATATTACTGAAAATATGGTAGGCCATCGCTTGGGTGAATTTGCGCTTACGCGTACTTTCCGAGGTCACGCGACAGGAAAATCTGCTAAGAAGTCTAGTGTGAAGGAGATTTAATGATGGTGCAAGATATAAGAGCAGAAGCACATCAAATTTCAGTTTCCGCACAAAAAGCACGATTGGTAGTTGATATGGTGCGCGGCAAAGACGTAATGGAGGCTTTGGATATATTGAAATTCGTTTCTAAAAAAGCTGCTCCTCCGATTTCTAAGGTGATTGCTTCTGCTATGGCAAATGCGGAGAATAACTTTGGCCTTAATCGGTACGATTTGTATATTCATCGCATAACTGCCGATGAAGGCGCAACACGTAAATGGCGTCGGTTTGGAGCTCGAGGACGAGTTAAGCCTTGGCTACGTCGTTCATCTCATATTTCCGTTGTCCTTCGAGAGCGTGAAGAGATATAGTAGAGAAAAATTCCCACCCCATTACGGTATGCACAAAGGACATTTATTGTCTTGCGCGCTTATCATATTACAAATAGAACGAATGGGGCATGAATGAAAGATATGCAATGTATTAGGAGAGATTATGGGTCGTAAAGTTCATCCTATAGGGTTCCGTTTAGGGATTACTCGAACGTGGGACGCCCGCTGGTATGCAGAAGGTGATAAATACGTTGATCAAATACACGAAGATATCGCCATCCGAGAACTGATTCGCAATGAGGCTGCACGAGCTGGTGTTTCTCGTATCGAAATTGAACGTTTCCCCGGTAAAGTTAATGTCATCGTACATACTTCCAAGCCAGGTGTTCTAATTGGTCGAAAAGGCGCAAACGTTAAACATACTCGCCATCTACTAGAAGAATTAGTAGGTGAGAAAGTAGATCTAAACATTGAAGAGATTGAGAATCCGGATCTGGACGCTTATTTAGTGGCAGACAATGTAGCTCGTCAAATTGAGAGCCGGATTAGCTTTTCTCGTGCTATGAGCCGTACCATTCAACGCTCTATGCGCCAAGGAGCTAAAGGAATCCGAATCGAGGCCGCTGGGCGTTTAGGTGGTGCAGAAATGGCTCGTACAATTCATATGCGAGAAGGGCCAGTTCCGCGGCAGACTTTGAGAGCAGATATTGATTATGCTCTTCAAGAAGCTGCAACTGCTTATGGAAACATTGGAATCAAAGTATGGATTTACAAAGGTGAGGTTCTTCCCGCTGTTGATGAGGAAGAAGATGTGGACCACGATGGTGTGTATGTGAGTCGATAATCCTAATCTGAGTGAAACGATTTAGGAAGAAGAGAGGTAGTAGAAGTCATGTTAATGCCTAAGCGTGTTAAGTATCGAAAACAAATGCGTGGTCGCATGAAAGGAAAGGCTCGGCGGGGAGCAGAAGTTCACTTTGGAAGATATGGTTTACAAGCCTTAGAACCTGCGTGGATTACTGCTCGGCAAATTGAAGCTTGCCGTCGTGCCATGGTAAGAGCTATGCGACGCCGTGGTAAAGTTTGGATCCGTATTTTCCCAGACAAGCCAATCACAAAACGTGCGGCTGAAAGTCGGATGGGAAAAGGAAAAGGTTCTGTAGAGTTTTGGGCTGCGGTAGTCAAACCTGGACGGATTATGTTTGAAGTTGGTGGCGATATTGGAGATAGCGTAGCTATTGAAGCACTTCGACGGGCTTCTTATAAGCTCCCTATCAAAGTGAAAATTGTTCGCCGTGATGAAGTTGAAGTAGGTTAGGAGAAAACGCATGAAAGCTGAAGAAATTAGAGCTTTGTCAACGGAAGAGATATATGTTCGTATTGACGAAGCTCGCGAAGAGTTAATGAATCTGCGTTTTCAGCAGGCTACAGGCGAATTATTGGATGCTACGCGGTTAAGTTACAGCAGGCATTTAATTGCTCGTTGTTTGACTATTCTGCGAGAACGTGAGATAACGGCTGCGAGGGAAGGTGTAGCATGAGTGAACGTCGTAGATTAACTGGTGTTGTTGTAAGCAATAAGATGCAAAAAACTGTGGTGGTTCGCGTCACCCGTCGATATCGCCATCACCTATATAAGAAAGTCATTGATAGCTATAAGAAACTGATGGCTCATGACGAGATTGGTTGTGATATCGGTGACGAGGTTCAAATTGTAGAATCTCGCCCCATTTCCAAACGGAAGCGTTGGGTGGTGGAAAAAATCATTCGCCAGACCGTCGCAGTTGATGGAGCGTAAACGGAGAGAGCGATGATACAACAAGAGTCAAGAGTAAAAGTTGCTGATAATTCTGGCGCTCGTGAGCTGCTAGTGATTCGTGTACTTGGCGGTTCTTCTCGACGCTATGCCCGAATTGGCGATATTGTAGTTGGTTCTATTAAAAGCGCAACACCTCAAGGTACTGTGAAACTCCATGAAGTTGTGCGCGCAGTAGTTGTTCGAGCCGCAAAAGAGTGGCGACGTGCCGATGGTTCCTCAATACGCTTTGATGATAATGCGGTCGTTATCCTAGATACCGATGGAAGCAATCCCCAAGGAACCCGTATTTTTGGCCCTGTGGCTCGTGAACTTCGAGAAAAAGGGTTTATGAAAATTGTTTCTTTGGCTCCAGAAACGATCTAGTGAGTTAGTGATGCAGGAGTGATGATTGTGAAATTAAAAATACGAAAAGGTGATATTGTCGAAGTCATCAGTGGACGCACTAACGATAAAGGTGAACGAGGTGAAGTTATCAAAGTTTACCGAAAGAAACGGCGTGTGACTGTGCAGGGCATCAATATTCAAAAGAAACACGAAGGACAAGTTCAGACGCAAGGGCGTACCATGAACCCTGGAATTATTGAATTTGAAGGTTTGTTGCACATTTCTAATGTGATGTTGGTTTGCCCTCAGTGTAATGAAGCTACACGGGTAGGTATTAGCCGCATAGACGGCGAAGCTCATCGAGTTTGTAAACGTTGTGGCGAGCTGATTGACTGAGTGGTTGGAGTAAAAGATGAATAGATTGAAAGAACGTTATGAGAAAGAAATAGTCTCGCATCTGAAAGAGGAATTGAGCTTAGAAAACGTGATGCAAGTACCTCGTATTGAGAAAGTAGTTATCAATATGGGCGTAGGCAAAGCTTTGGATAATGCAAAAATCTTGGATGAAGCAGTTCGCGATTTGGCGATAATTGCCGGGCAGCAACCTGTTGTTTCCAAGTCTCGAAAAAACATAGCGAACTTCAAACTTCGCGTTGGTCAACCTATTGGCGTAAACGTTATTTTACGTGGCGATAAAATGTGGGCGTTCTTGGATCGATTAATGAACATAGTACTGCCTCGCGTGCGTGACTTTCGTGGTGTTTCTCCTAATTCCTTTGATGGGCGCGGAAACTATACATTGGGTTTTAGCGACCAATTGGTTTTTCCCGAAATCAAATATGATGAGGTTGAACATATTTGCGGGCTAGGAGTCACTATTGTTACTACTGCAAAAAATGACGAAGCTGGGTATGAGTTATTACGAATTCTTGGCATGCCGTTCAAGGAGGAGAGATAATGGCTAAGAAAAGCATGGTCGCACGGGAAACGCGGCGGAAATACGAAGTACGCAAAATAAATCGATGCAAGAAATGTGGGCGTCCCCGTGGTTATATGCGTCGGTTTGGTTTGTGCAGAATTTGTTTTCGTGAATTAGCTCTGGAAGGTAAAATCCCCGGCGTTGTCAAGTCTTCTTGGTAAACTGGGTGGAGGATGAATAATGAGTCTAAGTGATCCAATTGCTGATATGTTGACCAGAATTCGTAATGCTGTACTTGCTGAGCATTCCTATGTTATGATGCCAAGCTCGAAAATTAAAATAGCTATTGCGAAAAGTCTGAACGATGAAGGTTTTATTGGCGATTATGAAGTGATTGAAGATGAAAGTTCAGGGCATAAGACCCTGAGTATTGGATTGAAGTATGTCGGAAAACGGAGACGTAAGCGCCCCGTGATTACCGGAATAGAACGCGTGAGCGTGCCTGGGCAACGTATTTATGCTGCCAAAGACGAAATCCCGCAAGTACTATCTGGTATGGGGATTGCTATTCTGACAACTTCAAAAGGCGTAATGACTGGTCGCCAAGCTCGCAAATTGGGTATAGGCGGAGAAGTTGTTTGCAAAGTTTGGTAAATAGATTGTAGGTTGTTATTATAGAAAATGACCTAGAATTAAGGAGATTGAGCCGTGTCACGTATTGGTCGTCTGCCGGTGGAAGTTCCATCAGGTGTAGATGTAATAGTCAATGGAACGCATGTGCATATCAAAGGCCCTAAAGGGGAGATGGAACACACTTTCCCTTCCTTACTGGAGATTTCTTATGGTGAGGGAGAAATTATTGTGACTCGTCTTTCTGAAGATCGAAAGATTCGGGCTTTCCATGGCATGACTCGTGCGTTGTTAAATAATATGGTTATTGGCGTCACCGAAGGCTTCCTAAAGGAGCTGGAATTGGTCGGCGTGGGGTATCGCGCGAATATGTCAGGGAAAAACCTGGTATTGAATGTGGGATATTCTCACCCGGTGGAGATAACACCTCCAGATGGAATAACCTTTGATGTTGCAGGAGACTCCCGCAAAGTTACGGTAAGCGGGCATGATAAACAACAAGTTGGTCAAATTGCAGCTGATATACGTAAAGTACGCCCGCCAGAACCGTATAAAGGTAAGGGCATTAGGTACAAAGGTGAACATGTTCGCCGCAAAGCTGGTAAGGTAGGAAAGGTGATGTAATATGGCAAAAAAGAAATCACGTTCCGTCGCTCGTGAACGGCGACATTTTCGTGTCCGCCGTAAGGTTCATGGAACCCCCGAACGACCACGGTTAAACGTATATCGAAGTTTGAACGAAATTTACGCTCAAGTGATCGATGATTTGACTGCGTGCACATTGGTATCCGCTTCTACAATCGATACAGGCATACGAGACGGATTAAATGGTTTGACAAAAATGGAGCAAGCGCATAAAGTCGGCCAAGCTATCGCCGAACGAGCTTTGGATAAAGGAATTCAGAAAGTCGTTTTTGATAGTGGTGGCTATAAATACATTGGTCGTGTAAAAGCCTTAGCTGAAGGCGCTCGTGAAGGCGGCTTACAGTTCTAGAAAGCTGACCAGGAGAAGGATATGGCGAATGGATATAAGGATAATCAAGAAAAAGAGTTTGACGAGCGCATAGTCGACATTAGGCGTGTTGCTACTGTTGTAAAAGGCGGACGCCGATTTTCTTTCCGAGTAACGATGGTTGCTGGAGATCACAAAGGAAATATCGGGATGGGTATGGGAAAGGCAAATTCTGTTCCCGACGCTATTAGAAAAGCTGCCTCTAAAGCCCACGCTGACATGCATTCAGTAACTGTTTACGAAACCACCATACCGCACAAAGTGATTGGTAAAGAAGGTGGAGCGAAAGTATTGCTGAAACCAGCTTCTAAAGGTACAGGAGTGATTGCGGCTGGCGCTGTTCGTGCTGTGGTAGAGGTAGCTGGCATTACCAATGTTTTGACAAAATCATTGGGTAGTAATAACGCGTTGAATATTGCTGCGGCGACAGTTAAAGCCCTAGAGCAGTTGAAAGACCCCCGTGAGGAAGCTGTTCTACGTGGCGTGGATATTGAAAAAGTAACTCCATTCTGGAGTCGTGGGTAAAAATATGGACAAACAGAAACCATCATTCGTTCGTATTACGTTGTTCAAAAGCCCTATCGGGCGGAACAAACGCCAAAAGAAAACGCTTGAAACTTTAGGTTTGAAGCGAATAAATCAGAGTGTAGAACACAAGGATTGTGACACTTTGCGCGGTATGTTAGACCGTGTAAGTCATCTTATCCACGTGGAAGAACTCGAATAAACTGAGGTAGTGCGTTATGAAACTACATGATTTAAAACCAAACAAAGATGCTACTAAGAACCGCAAGCGTGTGGGGCGGGGCAGGGCTTCTGGTTATGGAAAGACGGCTGGTCGCGGCACCAAAGGACAAAAGTCTCGCAGTGGCGGCGGCGTTCCTCTATGGCACCAGGGTGGAGATACTCCATTCTTCCGCCGTTTACCGCAAAAACCAGGCTTCACTCCTCCCAACCGTGTTGAATACCAAGAAGTCAATTTGGAGTATTTAGCACTCTTCCCTGAAAACACGGAAGTTACCCTGGAATTATTGCAAGAAGTCCAACTTATCTCTAAAGCCAAGAAACCTGTTGTGATTTTGGGGCGAGGTGAAATAGAGGTACCTCTAAAGGTGCATGCACATCGTTTTACAAAGAGTGCACGTGCAAAAATCGAAGCAGCCGGTGGCAGTGTAGAAATTGTTGAGCCATAAACCGGATTTGCTTGACCGCTTAGTTCTATTATCACAAGAAATCGGTCATAACAAGGAGATATTATTATGAAGCGCTCTGCTTGGCGTTATCTGTGGAAATCAGAAGATATTCGTCGCAAATTGCTGATCACCCTAGCTCTTTTGGTACTCTACCGTCTTGCTGCCCATGTGCCCGTTCCGGGCGCAGATCGAGCGAGAATTGCTCAAATCATGTCTGGCAGTGGAGCTACTAGCACGTTTATCGGAATTTTAGATATGCTTTCGGGTGGCACAGTTTCCAACTTTTCTGTGTTGGCGATGGGCGTTTATCCTTATATTACAGCTCAAATTATCTTGCAACTTCTCGTTCCTGTTATCCCCGCTTTACAGCGTAAGATGGAAGATAACCCTCAAGAAGGGCGTAAGTGGATGGAGAGATGGACATATATCCTAGCAGTCCCTATGGCTGCTCTCCAAGCCGTTGGCCAAATTCGTATCTTTTCTACTTTGGCTGGTGGCGCAATCATTGCGAATTTTGGGTTTTCGGGAAGTTCGCTTTTGCCTACCCTGGCAATTATTGCTAGCATGACGGCAGGAACAATGTTTGCCATTTGGCTTGGCGAGTTAATTTCTGAGTATGGTATACGTAACCAAGGCTTATCGCTGTTGATTTTCGCGGGTATCGTTTCGCGTATTCCTCAGAATTTTGCTAGATTGATGAGCGACCAGCAAAGCCGCTGGGTGCTCTTGGCATTCATGCTTTTTCTCACTGTCTTGATTATTTTTGCAATTGTATTTGTGCAACAAGGTCAGCGAAATATTCCAGTTATGTATCCAGGACGGAGAGTGGGACGTCGTATGTCCATGCCCGTCAAAGGCACACTCCCTTTGAAAGTGAATATGGCAGGCATGATCCCGTTGATCTTCGCTCAATCCTTATTGACGTTCCCTGCTATTATTGCGAGTTTCTTTGTAACTTCTGATACCGCCTGGGTGGCAAATTTTGCTACTAATATGCAGAACATCTTTGGAGGAACTAGCTCTTGGTATTGGCTCTTCTATTTCTTGATGGTTGTAGGATTCACTTTCTTCTATACTGATGTGTTATTTGCCCAACAAGACTACGGACGAAATCTGAAACGTCAAGGCGCTCAGATACCTGGTGTTAGCCGGGGAGCACCTACTCAACGTTATCTGACAGCGGTACTACGTCGTATCACTTTCCCCGGAGCGTTTTTCTTGGGACTAGTGGCAATCACACCATTCTTGGTCGGTTTACTCCCTGGCCTTGGTGGAAGTTCAGGAACTCTATTGGTTAATTCTTCTGGTTTGCTAATTGTCGTTGGAGTTGTCCGAGACACATTCCAGAACATAGATGCTGAATTAAAGTTGCATGGCTATGATGAGACGTTGCTGGTGAAGTAAGTTCTAAAAGGCAATATTTATGCGATGCGTCATTTTGTTAGGCCCCCCAGGAGCCGGAAAAGGCACTCAAGCGGAGATGCTTAGCGAAGAAGAATGTCTCGAACATATTTCTTCAGGAGCTATTTTCCGCGAGAATTTAAAGAATCAAACAGAACTGGGCAAATTAGCTGCTACGTACATCAATAACGGCGAATTAGTCCCCGATGATGTCACTATTGCCATGGTGCGAGATAGATTGAGTGCCATTACTTCTGAAAGCGGCTTTTTATTAGATGGCTTTCCCCGTACGCGTACTCAGGCAGAAGCCTTAAAAGACGTTCTGCAAGAATTTGACGAAAATCTACGAGTGGTGGCGATTTATATAAAAGTTCCTAGCCAAGAACTGATATCCCGTCTAACGGGCAGATTGACGTGTCGTGCGGAAGGACATATTTTCCACACAAAATATAACCCTCCAAAAATAGAAGGACGTTGCGATCATGATGGCTCGGAACTTTACCAGCGTGATGACGATAAACCTGAAACTGTGAAAAAAAGGATACAGGTTTATTTAGAACAAACAATCCCCGTTATTGATTATTACCAAAACCAAGCTCTCTTGGTAGAAGTTGACGGGAATCAAAGTGTTGAAGAAGTTTCGGCTGCTATTAGATCGGCATTGAAGGTTTAATGGCATTAAAGGAAATATTATGGGACAGAGGGTTTCTATTAAGAATGAGGCGGAAATAGCGAAAATGCGTCTTGCGGGACGTGTTAATGCTGAGGCTTTGCAAGAAGTAAAAGCTTTGCTTCATCCCGGAATCACTACTGCCGAATTGGACAAAGTAGCAGAAACAGTGATTCGTGATCACGGTGGCATACCCACATTCAAAGGATACCCTGGCCCTTATCCTTACCCAGCCACGCTGACAATAAGCATCGACAGAGAAATGGTTCATGGCATTCCTAGTGGGCGTGTATTGCGCGAAGGCGAGATAGTTTCCGTAGATTGCGGGACAACACTTAATGGCTTCGTTGCCGACTCCGCTTTTACAGCAGGAGTGGGCGAAGTTTCGAAAGAAGCGGCACGGCTGATGCGAGTTACCAAAGAAGCGCTTTACAAAGGAATTGCGCAGATGCGTCCGAAAAATTATCTTGGCGATGTGTCTTTTGCTATTCAACGTCATGTTGAAGGACATGGGTATCATGTTCCTCGACAATATACTGGCCATGGGGTAGGGCGAGAAATGCACGAACCTCCTCAAGTTCCCAATTTTGGAACTCCAGGCAGAGGACTTCGCTTGCAGAAAGGGATGACAATTGCTCTGGAACCTATGGTATTAGTTGGCACTCCACATACGCGAGTGTTAGCGGACAGATGGACTGTTGTCTCCAGAGATGATTCCTTAACAGCGCATTTTGAGCATACTATTGCAGTCACCGATGATGAACCACTAGTGTTGACAGCCCTATAAGAAAATTGAAGTATGCCCTAGACTAGATGGTATTGAGTAAGTATAATTATGTCTTTGGCTAACCTGCAATAGGTAACCAAAACAGTGATTTTGGAAAGGAAGTGTGAGATTATGAAGGTATCTTCTTCAGTAAAGAAACGTTGTGCCAAATGCAAAATTGTCAGACGAAAAGGTGTAGTATACGTTATTTGTGAGAACCCGAAGCATAAGCAACGACAAGGATAGGAAAAGATGGCTCGAATTGAAGGTATAGATTTACCACGTAATAAGCGAGTTGAAGTTGGTTTAACCTACATTTATGGTATTGGCCGGGCGCGTTCTTTAGAGATACTAGAAGCGACTGGAATTAACCCCGATACCAGAGTTCAGGATTTAACAAGTACTGAAGTCGCGTCCCTACGTGAACGCATCACAAAAGACTATAAAGTTGAAGGCGATTTGCGTCGCGAGATACAAATGAATATCAAACGTTTGGTAGAGATAGGATGCTACCGAGGTATTCGGCATAGACGAGGTTTGCCCGTTTACGGTCAACGAACACGCACAAATGCACGTACACGTAAAGGCCCCAAGAAAACAGTGGCCGGACGTGGTCGCCGCCGCGGTATGCAAAAGACATAATCCGTTTGGAACTAATCTTTTCATAATGACACTTGTAATTGTGAATGGATAGAAAAAGTTTGAGACAGATGAATTTTGAAACTCGTACAGGGAACCTTTTATTTTGCTTCCCCGCGGCAGTAAGAGTTTTCAATTATTTCATCTGGAGATAAGTTAGGGAAAAATATCTAACGATATAGTGTGAGAGGTAATATGGCTCGAAAGAAGCGTAAATTATCATCTGGACAAGTCCATGTCAGAGCGACTTTTAACAATACGATTATCACTGTAACAGATGATCATGGAAATACAGTTTGTTGGAGTAGTGCGGGATCTTTGGGATTCGACGGTTCTCGTCGGAGTACTCCCTTTGCCGCCCGTCTAGCTACAGAAGAAGCCGTGAAGATGGCTATGGGAATGGGCATACGCGAAATCGATGCTTTCATTAATGGCCCTGGCCCAGGACGTGAGGCTTCTTTGAGGGCTATGGAATCTATGGGATTAAAAATCCTTTCGATTACCGATGTAACCTCTGTTCCTCATAATGGGTGTCGTCCTCCCAAAAAACGCCGTATATAAAACCGCGTAATTGTGTGAGAAACAGAATTAATAACTGAAATTGTAAATAATAGAATTATTGCAGATAAGAGGAAAATTTTTATGTCAAGAAATCGTGAGGCAAAATGCAAAGTGTGCCGACGAGAAGGCGAAAAGCTGTTTCTGAAAGGGGAACGTTGCTTTTCCGATAAATGCGCTTTTGAGCGACGAAGTTATCCGCCAGGCGAGCATGGGCACGGAGCACAATACCGCCGCAGTCGAGAATCAGACTTCTCACGCCAATTACGCGCCAAACAAAAAGTGCGCCGCATTTACGATGTTTCTGAACGACAATTTAGACGCTATTACGAAATTGCCGATCAACGCCGAGGGTTAACAGGTCTGAACTTGCTTCAAATCTTGGAATCTCGCCTTGATAATGTCGTCTATCGTTTGGGATATGCTGCTAGCAGAACACAGGCTCGATTATTGGTGACCCATGGTCATTTCAATGTCAATTCCCGACGTACAGACGTGCCTTCCATGATTATCTCCCCTGGAGATGAAATTGTTGTGAGAGACGGCTCTAAGAAACGAACTTTCTTCAAAAATTTACGCAAAGAAGCTGAAAGTCGGACTCCTGCTGAATGGCTTAACCAAGACCTAAATAACTTAGCTGGTAAAGTTGTACGCCTTCCTGAACGAACGGAAATAGGCGGCAATTTAGACGAGCAACTTGTTGTTGAGTTCTATTCGCGATAACATTTTGGACATTTCGAAGAAAGATCGGATGGAGGGTGTACCATGCTAGGAATGAATGATATGGTAATGCCAAAAATTAGACGTGTGGCAGAAGCTCGTGCGTATGGCAAGTATGAAATTCGGCCATTAGAACGCGGCTATGGTGTTACCCTTGGCAACGCGTTGCGTCGGGCGATGTTATCATCTTTGGAAGGCGCGGCCGTAACATCAATCCGCATTCCAGAAATTGATCACGAGTACGACACTATTGAAGGCGTTCGTGAAGATGTTCTTCGGTTTATGCTGAATCTTAAAAAATTACGCCTAAAGCTCCATGAAGGCGATTTTGCTAGCATATATTTAGAGGTTGAAGGCGAAGGTCTCGTTACTGCGGCGGACATCATTACCCCGCCAGAAGTAGAGATTATCAACCCCGACCTTTATCTATTGACTGTAGATAAACGAGAAAAACCATTAGTCATAGAAATGACCGTTAACCGTGGGCGTGGTTATGTGCCCGCGGAAAAACACAGTGAACGCCTCCCCATTGGTGAGTTACCCATGGACGCCATCTACAACCCCGTCCGTAAGGTCAATTGGGAAGTGGGTTCGGCACGCGTAGCTCGGAGCACAGATTACGACAGTCTTGAAATTGAAATTTGGACAGACGGCACAATTGAACCTGAAGAAGTTCTAAGTGCTAGCGCCAAACTTCTGATGGGACATTTACAATACCTAGCTGGCGTCACGACAGAATCTTTAGCCGCCATGGTTGAAGAAGTTGAAGAAATAGTGCCAGAAATAGAAGAGCTTGAAATACCAATCGAAGAGCTTGATCTCTCTGTACGGGTTTTTAACTCACTCAAACGCACAGGAATTACCACCATTGGCGAAGTATTGAACTTATACGACAAAGGAGAAGATGCACTTCTCTCCATACGTAATTTTGGCGTAAAAAGTTTGACAGAATTGAAAGATAAATTAATTGAAAGTGGCTTCTTCAAGATAGAGGAATCGGAGTAAGAACGATGCGACACAAGGTTGCAGGTAAAAAACTTAATCGAACATCAGCACAGCGAGGGTCTTTACGCCGCACAATGCTCAAACAACTTTTCGAGCATGAGCGTATTCGCACGACACGCGCTAAAGCTGAATTTATTCGGCGCCCAGCCGAAAAAATAATCACCCTGGCCAAAAGAGCACATGATGCTGAACCAGAGCGCCAAGTTCACGCTCGTCGGTTAGTGGCCGCACGCCTAGATAACAACCGAGATATTGTCAAGAAAATTTTTGATGACATTGCCCCCCGATATTTAGATAGACCAGGTGGATACACCCGTATGCTTAAGTTAGGGCCACGTCGCAGTGATGCTGCCGACATGGTAATTCTTGAGCTTGTTGAAGAATAACCCAACGGCACGTTACCAAGCTATACTCGCTTACGATGGGACACGATACAGTGGTTCCCAACGGCAAAGCCCTGAGATAAACACCGTGCAAGGCGCAGTTGAAGAAGCATTACGCAAACTGGCCTGGCCGGGAAAATCTATCTTATTTGCAGGGCGTACG
>QMOK01000047.1 GCA_003648195.1 Chloroflexota bacterium
TACTCAGCCACCTTTGAAATGTCACTGCGAGGGGCATTTTTTGCCCCGAAGCAGTCTCCCAGACGCTCTAGGAGATTGCTTCAGCGGGAAAACACCGCTTCGCAATGACATGCCTAAGTAGTTACGTTCTCTATTTGATATTTGGCCTCGATAAAATATCTTTAGCATGAAGCTTCCAAATCTTATTCTCAAAGGTGATTTTCTAATACCGGTAATTACACAGGATGCGAAAACCTAGTATGGCAAATTTTGTTGTTCAAGCTTATTCAAATACTCCTCGTAGGAAACAGATTCGAATTTTGGGTAGTTTCTTTTTAGCTCTCTTGATTCTTGCTGTTTTATTAGTTTCTTACTTAATTGTTTCTTCCCGCGTTGTTTCGCTGGGACGCGGTATTCAGAAACTGAAAAACGAGATTGATGAGTTGGAATACGAAAATGTAACTTTGCAGGACGAGATTGCTTCTGCGACAACTATCTCTAAAGTGGAGGCAATGGCACAGGAGCAAGGATTTCATCCAGCATCCTCAGGCGAAATCTTGCATGTGGTAGTTCCTGGCTATAAACGCTCTCGCAGCATTCCTGTTAATGCGGGCGAAGAGTCGCGTCCCGCAGTAATTGATGTCAGTATAGCCGAATACCATCAAACCTTATTGGAATGGGTGATGCAAGAGACGGTTGTGTTTTCAGATGCTTTTAAGGGATTTGAACAGTGAAAATCAAGGATGATTGGCGCTACACATCTGTAGGATTTGTATTTGCTCTTGTGGGGGCTTTAATCATAGGGCAGATGATACGCATCCAAATTTCTCCAGATAAAGGGGAGTTTCTCAACCCGAAAACCCTGGGAGAACCAGAGCATGCCGCTTCTCGCCGTGGACTTATCTTAGATCGCAACGGAAAGTTATTTGCGGGCAACACAACGGTTTACGAAGTTACTGTCAGCATATTAGATTTTAAGAGAGGAGCCGAAATATACGACAGTATAAGAATAGAGGATATTAAATATATCCTTGACGCGGCTATAGATGTTTTCAACATTACTGACTCTGATACAATCCAACTTTTTAGGACAGAGCCATATCCCGATAGAAGTGCTGTTGTCGTTGAAAAATATGCAACACGAGAGGAAGTAGAACGTTTTCTTGACTATGTGGATGTCATTCAGCATCGAACAGAAGAAGAAATTTTGATTAGAGATGATGATTCTGCTCTGACCGTTGATTTGGTGGACTGTCAAGATTTTCTAGGCATTTATTGCGAACCGCATTTCGCGCGATCTTACCCCGAAAAAACCCTAGCTTCCAACATTTTAGGTTTTGTTAGCCGGAATGATGGGCAAGGACACTTGGGCGTTGAGGCGGAGTATGACACTACTCTTCTCGGCGATGATCGAATTGTAAAAGCTTTGTGGAATCCCTATTTGGCTGATCAGTCACCTTACCCCGACCATGGCGCAAACCTGATCTTGACAATTGATAGTGTTCTCCAGGCCGATGTTGAAAACATATTGGACACGGCTTTACAAACATATGGAGCGCAAGCTGGCACCATTGTTGTTATGGACCCCAAAACAGGCGACATCTACGCCATGGCCTCTGCTCCCCGAATAGATATCAGCGAGTATTGGCATGAAAGTTATTTTGATGTCATCAATAACGTTGATAATATTTTCAATTACGCTGTCAAAGCCTATGAACCCGGCTCGGTGTTAAAAGTCATCACCATGGCTGCCGCTTTAGATGCGGGAGTCGTCGAGCGAGATACTGAATTTTTAGACACCGGAGAGTTCAAGATAGGCGGCATCACAATCCGAAACTGGGATAGAAGAGCGTGGGGACCTCAGACAATGACCACCTGCTTGCAACATTCTTTGAATGTCTGTTTAGCGTGGGTAGGCAGTCAACTTGGCGCGGAACAGATGTATGCTTACTTGCAGAGTTTTGGATTTGGGCAACTGACCGGAGTTGGCCTTGCCAACGAAGCTCCAGGCGTAGTCAAAAATTATTTAAGCAGCGATTGGCATAAATCAGAGCTAGGAACGAATTCTTTTGGACAGGGCATTGAAGTCACTTCCGTACAAATGTTGAAAGCCGTCTCAGCTATAGCCAACAACGGGATGATGGTATCCCCCAGAATAGTACGAGCCATTGTAGACCAAGAATACAGATACGAAGCCCCCATAGATTTTGCCGGAAGCCCTATTTCCGAAGAGACAGCCCGAACTTTAACTGAAATGCTCACCATATCGCTTGAAAAAGAAGCCTCCTCAGCCTTAGTCCCCGGTTATAGTTTAGCAGGGAAAACGGGCACAGCAGAAATTTACGTCAAAGGCGAAGGTTATACCTCCAACTTGACCAATGCTTCCTTTATTGGCTGGGGACCTACAGATGATCCCCAATTCATAGTTTACGTTTGGATTTCCAAGCCCACTACTGCCATCTGGGGTTCAGTCGTTGCCTCTCCCATTTTTCGGCAAGTGGTAGATAGAGTGATTATCCATTTGGGTATTCCGCCAGATGCTGTGCGACATAATTTACAGGAAGATATTTAAAAATGATTACGCTGCGAGTTGTTTTTGAAGCATTAATCAATAAATCCCCAGACTGGGTTAAAGGCATTATCACAGATGCGGTGGTAGATTCTCGCCGAGCGATTCCTGGCTCCCTGTTTATAGCCATCCCCGGCGAAAACGTCAACGGGCACGATTTCGTTGGGGACGCCTTTTTGCGTGGAGCGTGCTTTGCGTTAATACAAGAAGACCTTTCATGCACGCACCCCGTTTTAGATTTGCGCTCCGGTTTTACCTCCACTTTAGAGCAAGAAATAGAAACACCTTTTTGCATTTTAGTAGAAAACACCGTCCAAGCCTTACAGGTAGTTGCTGAATACTGGCGCAATCAATTAGATATCCGCGTCATTGGCATAACAGGCAGCGTTGGCAAAACAACTACCAAAGAATTAGCCTCCTCGGTATTGAAACAGCGTTACCGCACATTAAAAAGCTCTGGCAACATGAATAACGAAATAGGCCTTCCTCTAACGCTCTGGCAAATGAGCGAAGGTCACACTCGCGCCATCCTAGAGATGGGCTTTTACGTCCCAGGTGAAATAAAGTTTTTATGCGACCTTGCGAAACCATCAGTAGGCGTAGTTACCAATATTGGCACAGTACACGCAGAGAGAGCTGGCTCTCAAGAGACCATCGCGCAAGGGAAATCGGAATTAATCCAATCCCTGCCCCCCGCTCCCGATGGAGTTGCCATCCTTAACTACGACGATCCCCTTGTGCGAAAAATGGCTGAAAATACTAAGGCTAGGGTCTTTTTCTATGGCTTAGACCCAGAAGCGGATTTATGGGCAGATAGCATTGAAGGGCTTGGCCTAGACGGAATTCGTTTTCGTCTGCACTATAAGGGAGAGACCATATACATGCGAGTGCCCCTCCTCGGACGACATTCTGTGCATACCGCCTTGCGTGCCACAGCTATCGGCCTTATAGAAGGCCTAACCTGGCACGAGATAGTCAAGGGCCTGCGCTCTGGTCACATGCAACTTCGCTTAGTAGCTGTCAGAGCGCAAAGCGGAGCCTTTTTACTAGACGATACATACAACGCCTCACCTCAATCCATGCTGGCTGCCCTCAATCTCCTAGAAGAAATGGATGGCCGAAAGATAGCGGTTCTAGGAGACATGCTAGAACTTGGACAGTACGAGCAAAAAGGCCATGAGAAAGTAGGCATTCGCGCTGCTTCGGTAGTAGACGTATTAATTACAATTGGCGAACTAGGAAAAATTATGGCTAAAGCCGCCGCATGGACTGGTTTGCCAAAAGAGAAAATTATCACTTTAAAAGACAGTGAAGCTGCAATTGAGTTTTTGCGTGAATACCTTCACAAAGAAGATGTCGTTTTGGTCAAAGGTTCTCGCGGTATGTGCATGGATCGTATTGTAGCCGCTCTGGAGAGACGCTCATGATTGAAGTTCCCATGGCTTTGGCCTTATCAGCCTTTAGCTTTTTGCTCACAGTAATTTGGGGTCCCCCGCTATTGCAAGTACTGCGGAACCTCAAAATAGGAGAGCATATTAGAATTGACGGGCCTAGCCGGCATTTATCAAAAATAGGAACTCCCACCATGGGCGGGATTCTAATCGTCATCCCGGTACTCTTCCTCACTATACTCTTCAACGCCGGTTCTTTCTTTGGCTTGTCAATATTCGGAAATTCTATTTTAGTGCCTCTCATAACCCTAATACTTTACGCGTTAATTGGCTCGGTCGATGACTGGGCTGGCCTCCGTGGACAAGAAGGCAGCGATGGTCTCTCTCCGCGAATGAAACTCATTGCGCAAACCATTGTTGCCTTTGGAACAGCGTTAGTCTTGCGGTATTTTTTGCGTTCGCCAGAACTGTACTTGCCAGGGCTAGATTTTGAAATTTCGTTCGGAGTTCTATACGTTCCCATAGCCACGTTCATCATCGTTGCCAGCTCCAATGCCGTCAACCTCACCGATGGCCTAGATGGGCTTGCCGGACTTATCTCAGTGACCGCGTTTATCACCTATGGCGCCATTGCCCTCATGCAAGGACAAATATTCTTAGCACGCTTCTGTTTCATTCTGGTTGGCGCTATTTTTGGTTTTTTGTGGTTTAACGTTTACCCAGCAGAATTATTCATGGGCGACACCGGTTCACTAGCATTGGGCGCAGTTTTGGCAGTCGTTGCGCTAATGACCGGACAATGGGCTATCTTACCCGTTATCGCCATTATCCCCCTCAGCGAGACCATTAGTGTCATTATTCAAGTCTCTTACTTCAAACTGACAGGCGGTCGCCGCGTTTTTAAAATGACGCCGCTGCACCACCATTTTGAATTATCAGGTTGGAGCGAGACCCAAGTTGTACAACGGTTTTGGCTAATTAGTTTAGTCGCGGCCATTGTTGGAATAGCTTTATCATTGGTGTAATAATGGTAAATTGGAAAGATCATCAAGTTGTGATAATAGGGATTGGACGCCAAGGGATTGCCCTGGCTAAATACCTGGTCGCGCAAGGAGCGCGGGTCATTCTTAACGATCATCGTGAAGCCGGAGAAATGGAAAGCGTGCGGCAATCCCTTAGCGATTTGCCCGTAGAATGGGCGTTGGGAAACCATCCCCTGACGCTTCTGTCTGGCACAGACGTGTTGGCCGTTTCTGGCGGAGTGCCACTCTCTTTGCCTCTTATCCAAGAAGCGCGAAAGCGCGGCATACTTCTCACCAACGACTCGCAGGTTTTCATGGACGCCGTCCCTTGCAAAGTAATTGGCATTACCGGCTCGGCGGGAAAGACCACTACCACCACCTTGGCAGGACGTATGGCACAGGCCGCCTTTGGCGCAGAGCATGTTTGGGTAGGCGGCAACATCGGCAACCCGCTCATTGCCGATATAGACAAAATGAAAGACACCGACTTAGCGATAGTAGAATTTTCAAGCTTCCAATTGGAGCTAATGACCACTGCGCCCCAAATTGCCGCTGTACTCAACATCACTCCCAATCACCTCGACAGGCACGGAACAATGGAGGCTTACACCGCTGCTAAGGCACGCATTGTCGAATATCAAACAGCCGCCGATGTGACAGTTTTGGGCAGAGAAGACGCTGGGGCATGGAATTTGGCTGGCCGCGCCCCAGGAAGAGCAACTTCGTTTGGGATGCAGCGACCACCCGCTAACCAGTCAGGAACCTACCTACAGGGCGACACGCTTACGTTTTGGGATGGCGAAAACGATCATTCCCTGTTCTCCCGCCAAAAGATCCTCCTCCGAGGAGAACACAATATTCTCAACGTTTTAGCGGCTTGCGCTATTGCCCGCGAGGCTGGAATTTCCCCCGCGGCCATGGAAGCGGGTGTAGAGCATTTTGCCGGCGTGGAACATCGATTAGAGTTTGTGCGCTCTTGGAAGGGAGTTGATTGGTACAACGATTCTATTGCCACCGCTCCCGAACGGGCTATTGCGGCCATTAATTCTTTTGAAGAGCCGCTAGTGCTTCTGGCGGGCGGACGGGATAAAGACCTTCCCTGGGCATCCTTTGCGGGGCTTGTAAACCGCAGAGTGCGGCAAGTGGTTTTGTTCGGAGAGACTGCCGATATAATCCAGCAAGCCTTGTCAGCAGCGGCTAAGAGCGGAGGTTGCCAAAAATCTTCGGTGGTCAGATGCCAAGATTTAGAAGACGCGGTGATAACCACCGCTAAGCTTGTCAGGCCGGGCGATGTGGTTTTGTTTTCCCCCGGCGGCACAAGTTTTGATGAATTTCGTGATTTCGCGGAACGCGGAGAATGGTTTCGAAAATGGGTATCCGAACTAACGTAAAGTCAACTAAAATATTCCCCGTGCGCTTGTCGCTGGATGTGCCAATGCTGATTGTTGTGGCCGCTTTGGTGGTGTTTGGCATGTTGATTGTTTATTCGGCAACCTGGGATGTTTCTTTGCAGAAGTTTGCCGATGCCAATAAATATTTCTTGCGGCAATTAGTTTGGCTGGGTATTGGATTGGTTTCGGCAGTAGTATTATTTTTGATGGATTACCACCGTTGGAAGCGGGATAATTTTGCGCTATACGCTATTTTTGCGACAGTTGTTCTCTTAGTTGGGGCGTTGGTGTTGGGAGGCCGGAACCTGTTGGATGGAAAGTCGGTTCAACCTTCCGAGTTGGCAAAACTTACCATAGTTATTTACCTGGCGGTTTGGCTGTATTCTAAAAAGGACGATTTGCAGCAGGTTGGGTTGGGAATTGTTCCCTTGGGAGTCATTTTAGGTTTAGTAGGCGGTCTGATAGCCATTCAGCCCGATGTTAGCGCGGCGGCTACTGTCTTTTTCTTGGGATTGATTATGTTTTTCCTCGCGGGCGGTTCTTTTTGGCAAATGTCGGTTTTTGTTATTATCGCTGGCAGCCTTGGCGGAGGATTAGTTTCTATTGTCAAGCCAGAGGCGTTCCAGAGAGTTGAGGATTTCGTGGCAGGACTTCTTGACATAACAGCAGTCCCAGATCAGGTAAGCGCGGCTATTAGTGCGTTTAGAGAAGGCGGCTGGTTTGGGGTTGGGCCTGGGCGCGGAATAGCGAAATTGGTTTTGGTTCCCGTTCCTCACACAGACAGTATCTTTGCCGTTGTTGGCGAAGAATTGGGTATCCTTGGCGCCTCGCTTTTAGTGATTTTATACGGTCTGTTTCTCTGGCGAGGATTGACCATCGCTCGCAAGGCCACCGATGGTTTAGGTGTTTTGCTAGCCTCTGGCTTAACGCTGTGGATTGTCTTTGAGGCTTATGTGAATATGGCCGTAATTATTGGTCTTTTGCCAGTTGCAGGCAACCCTTTGCCGTTTATTAGTTTAGGAGGCTCCAACTTAGTGGTTTCTTTAACGGCTGTGGGCATCATTTTGAATATTGGACGTTCATCAGACCAAGAGCGTGATTTATTAGAACGGAGGGCATCTAGTGCGGTTGTTGATTTGCGCGGGCGGAACGGGCGGCGGAGTGTATCCGGCCATCGCCGTTCTGCAAGCAATCCAAAACGCTGAAATAGCTTCTGAAATTTTCTTAGAAGATCTGCTTTGGGTAGGGGGGCAAGGCGGAATGGAAAAGGAGTTGGTGGAGCGGGCAGGGGTATCTTATGTCGAGATTCCGGCTGCTGGCGTGCATGGCGTGGGATTGCGTGCCCTGCCCAGAAACGTAGTGAAACTTCTCAAAGGTGTGTTCATGGCTCGCAGCGTTTTGCGTGATTTTCGCCCAGACGTTATGCTCTTCACCGGCGGATTTGTGGCTGGCCCCGTTGCCTTAGCGGGATTGCTAATTCCCAGCGTACTCTACGTCCCCGATATTGAGCCAGGTTTGGCCCTCAAAGCCTTAGCCCGCTTCGCTAACGAAATTGCCGTCACCACAGAGGATTCGCGAGCTTATTTTTCTCCTCGCAAGCGAGTTACGGTAACGGGGTATCCTACCCGCTCCGAGCTTACCAAATGGACGTCCGCGGAAGCATTGCAAGCCTTTGACCTCCGAGACGACTTGCCCGTGCTCATGGTTTTTGGTGGCAGCAAAGGTGCCCGCTCCATCAACCAATCTCTGTTAGCCGTATTGCCGCAATTGCTCAACGAGACGCAAATTATCCACGTTTCTGGGCGGCTAGACTGGCCCGAGGTGGAAGCCGCGCAAGAAGCGTTAGCACCCGCGCACAAAAGACGTTACCGCGCCTTCCCATACTTACACGCCAAAATGGGAGCCGCCTTTCGCGCCGCCGATCTGGTGCTCTCGCGGGCGGGAGCCTCGGTATTGGGTGAATTCCCGCTCTTTGGATTGCCAGCCATATTAGTCCCCTACCCTTACGCCTGGCGTTATCAGAAAATCAACGCGCAGTATCTGGCTCAAAAAGGCGCAGCCCTTGTCGTCCGAGACGAAGATTTACCAGAGCGTATATTGCCCCTTGTGCATAACCTAATGAGTGATACGGCAAGCCGTGAAAAAATGCAAAAAGCGATGCTTTCTCTATCTTCCCCGCACGCGGCTAGCGAAATTGTGCGCGTTTTGGCGAAGTATGAGAAGAAGCAGCCAGGAGAGTAAAACTTATGATGTCAATTTGGGTTGTCTTTTGGATGTTAATATTTGTCTTCGGTATTATTGGCGCTTTCCGTGGCTGGGTGAAAGAATTATTAGTTATCTTTAGCGTTATTTTGGCATTGTTTTTACTCTACATTTCAGAGAAATATCTTGGCTTTGTTAAACCATTTTCTGAAATACTTGGAAACATTGGCGCTGATGTAGCGTTTAATACCCTTGCAGACGACATTAAAAATACCATACAAGTCCAATTCTGGATTAGGACGATAATTATTTTTCTTTTGGCTCTTTTTGGCTATCAGACACCCAAATTATCATTCATAAAAGACAAAGCAGGTCGAGAACAAGTGCAAGACATTCTCTTTGGCGCTATTCTTGGGGCAGTAAGCGGTTTTCTTATTATTGGCTCATTGTGGTATTACATGGACCAAGCTCACTACTTGTTTGCCCCGTATATTTCAATGCCCATTATAGGTGATGAGCTAGGTGATAAAGCCCTGAACGCAGTGAAATATTTACCGCCAGCAATTTTCAGCAGCGAACTTGTCTTACTAGCCATTATTGGTATTTCATTCTTATTTGTGTTAGTGGTATTTATCTAATGAAAGAACACGTGCATTTTATTGGAATAGGTGGAACAGGCCTTTCCGCGATAGCTAAAGTTCTCTTAGAAAGAGGTTACCGCGTCAGCGGTTCCGACCAAAAATACTCCCCTCTTGCCCAAGCCGTAGAACAAGCCGGGGGGCAAGTGATGATTGGTCATCAAGCCAAAAATGTACAAGGCGCAGATGTTGTCGTTCGCTCCTCGGCTGTTCCTGACCACAATGTAGAAGTTCAAGCCGCTCTCGAAGCCGGTATCCCCGTTCTCAAGCGGGCAGATTTTCTAGGCCGTCTCATGGAAAACAAACTCAGCATAGCTATTGCCGGAACGCACGGAAAAACCACCACCACTTCCATGGTTGCCTGGATATTGAGCGCGTTGGGCGAAGACCCCACTTTCATCGTTGGCGGTGTCGTCCAAAATCTGGGCACAAACGCCAAAGCTGGGCGAGGGCCTGCCTTCGTGATTGAGGCGGATGAATACGATTATATGTTCCTAGGTCTTAGCCCTCAGATAGCTGTGGTCGCCAATGTGGAGCACGACCACCCAGACATTTTTCCCACCCCAGAGGCGGTGCAAGACGCCTTTCTGCAATTTGTGGGGCGTCTGAACCCCAGCGGAGTGCTGCTCTTCTGCGCCGATGATAAGGGCGCTGCTCAAATAGCCCGCGCAGTGAACGAAGAGCAAAAAAAGTTTTCTTATGGCATCTCCGCTTCCAACTTATACTATCGAGCCGGTCAATTGCGCATTAACAAACACGGCGGTTTTACATTTGATCTTTACCAAGCCTCAAACGAACAGCCAGTGGCAACCAATATCGAGCTGACGGTTCCCGGGAAACACAATGTTCAAAATGCGTTAGCCGCTCTGGCTGTCGCCGACCAATTAGGTCTATCTCTCCCCGATGCGGCGCAAGCCCTGACGGAGTTTCAAGGCAGCCGAAGACGCTTTGACGTGCGCGGTGAATTCGCCGGAGTGACCATCATAGATGACTACGCTCACCACCCCACCGCAATCCAGGCCACCTTAGCGGCGGCGCGAGAAAAATATCCCCAACGAACCATTTGGGCAGTCTGGCAGCCCCACACCTTTTCACGCACACGAACCTTATTCGAGCGTTTTACAAAAGCATTTGAGGACGCGGATCAGGTAATTGTCACAAAAGTTTTTCCTTCACGTGAACCTATTCCGTCTGATTTTTCAGCCCAAGAAATTGTAGACGCCATAGAATATCCCCCAGCGCATTTTCTGCCCGAACTAGAGAGCGTGACCGAATTTTTGATTGAGCATCTTTCCTCTGGTGACGTTTTATTGGTCCTCACCGCCGGAAACGCCATTCAGGTTAGCGAACAGCTTGCCAAATATTTTGAGCAAGAAAGTTTTGACAGATAACAAGGTGAATTTAGTTATGAAATCAGATACCCCTAAGAAAAAAGATAAACGCACCTTTGAATCGGTTGTTAATGCTTCGTCAACGCTGCGGTTACAAACGCGCGAAGATTCTTCACCGAAGACTGACAAGACGAAACAGTCTTCTTTGGAAGAACGGTTTTCAGTAGAATTAGTTTCCCGTGTTGTAGAGTGCATTAGGGAGTTGTGATACTTTTTCGTTAGAGATTAAATTCGCCAGCGAGTTGGAGAATGAAATAAGATGACCACAGATAAAAAATTGCGTTTAGGAGTTATTTTCGGAGGCCGATCTGGTGAGCATGAGGTATCTTTGGCCTCCGCTCGCTCCGTGCTAGACGCGCTTGATCCCCACAAATACGAAATTACCCAAATTGGAATTTCAAAGACGGGCCAATGGCTGGTTGGCGAAAACGTTTGGGAAGTTTTGCTAGATGGCCGCGCTGAAGACCTGACTTCCGCTACACTCTTGCCTATCCCCGGACGCTCGGTTTTATATACTATTCAGCCCCACGAAACCGGCGAGATTCTTCAATCTCTAACTAGCTTAGACGTGGTTTTCCCCGTCCTCCATGGCACGTTTGGCGAAGATGGCACACTTCAAGGTTTGCTAGAGATGGCGGATTTAGCCTATGTTGGCGCGGGAGTATTAGGTTCTTCAGTTGGCATGGATAAGGGAGTTTTTAAGGATGTTATGCTCGCTAATGATATTCCTGTTGTTGAGTCCGTGATTGTTCTCCGGCGCGAGATAGAGAATGATATTGAGGTTATCGTAAATCGAGTAGAAGAACTAGCCCCTTACCCTGTATTTGTAAAACCCGCCAATATGGGATCCTCGGTAGGGGTCAGTAAATGTAAGAATGTTCTTTCCCTGAAAGAAGGTTTGCGGGACGCGGCGCGTTACGACCGCCGCATTTTAGTAGAGCGAGGCGTTAACGCGCGTGAAATTGAACTTAGCGTCCTGGGTAACGATGCCCCGCGAGCTTCTATCCCCGGCGAAATTTGCCCAACCGCGGAATTTTATTCCTACGAGGCGAAATACCATGATAATAACTCAGAACTTTTGATACCTGCTCCCGTTTCGCCGGAGCAAACCGCCTATTTACAAGAGATTGCCGTGCGGGCCTACAAAGCCATAGATTGCGCTGGAATGGCGCGAGTAGACTTTATGATTGACAAAGACACCGGAAATATATATTTGAACGAAGTCAATACTATCCCCGGTTTTACTCCTATTAGCATGTATCCTAAACTTTGGAGCGCGAGCGGCTTGCCGTATCCCGATTTGATTGATGAATTGGTGAATCTGGCGTTAGAACGCAGAGCTGACCGCGACCAAACGGAATGGGGTTTTGATTTTTAGCCCCTGCTGTGAGTGTAATTATGGCTAGACAAGAATTTACCAAAATAGAAAAAATACGCGCCCGCCGAGAAAAACAAACGCGCGGAAACGTCCAATCTTCGAGAAGTAAATCTCAGGGTGCTTCTCGCCGCTCCCCGCAGGTGATGGTTCGGGGTGGGAGAGGTCAGGCCATGGGCAGGATGCAAAAACGTTACTCCCCGCGCCGCCGTTTTGATGTTGCGCTTTCTTCCCCTGGGGTTGAGATTCGTTTTCCCGCTGTCCCCGCTATCCAGAACTATTGGCAAATTTTCTCTGGCGTTTTGACTATCATCTTAGCTATTTTATTAATAATTGTGTGGAATTCTCCAGAGTTTGAGGTAACACAAGTTGAGGTTCAGGGGTTTGAGCGATTTACAACGCAAGAAATTTCTAGAGCCATAAACGTAATTGGAAAACCGGCTTTTTCATTGATTCCCGCTTTGTTACAAGAAGATTTAGAGAATACTTATCCTGGTTTGGCAGATGTGGATGTCCGAGTGGATTGGCCTGCATCTGTGGTGATTACTATTGAAGAGCGTCAGCCTGTTTTGGCGTGGAACCGAGAAGGAACCGTTCGCTGGGTTGACGCGAATGGCTCGGCCTTTGAACCACGCGGGATGAGCGAGGAAGCCGTCCGGGTTCTAGCCTTCTCCCCTCCCCCTGAAAGCGCCGGGGGGTTTACATCCCCAGAATTTGTTAACTCTATTGCATTATTCGCGGAGTATGTTCCCGAAGGTGTTCCTGTATGCTATGATGCAGCGCATGGTTTAGGTTGGCAAGACGAACGAGGTTGGCAAGTGTACTTTGGCTTTGATACCTCCGAGTTGGCGGTTAAACAAATGGTTTACCAGGCAATTGTAAAACGCCTAGAGCAGAAGAATATTCGGCCAGCTCTTATTAGCGTTGAGTATGTAGATTCGCCCTATTATAGAATGGAGCGTTAAATTTCATGGAAGCCCCCATTATTGTTGGTATTGATATTGGTACTACAAAAATATGCACCTTGGTGGCCCGCGTAGAGGGAGAAACTGACTTTCGGATTTTGGGAGTTGGTATTGAACCCTCCCGTGGGATGCGGAAAGGTGCGGTAGTAGATGTTGCTGAACTTCAAAAAGCCATTGCTCGTTCCATTGAAAAAGCTGAACGCACCTCTGGTTTAGAGATTACCTCCGCGCAGGTTAGTCTGGCGGGTTCTCACGTGACGTCTATTAACAATAAGGGAGCCTGCGGCGTTTCGGGCGGGATGGTGGATAAAAACGATATTTTGCAGGCGCTGGATGCCGCTAGGGCGGTTTCTATTCCTCATAACCGCGAGATAATTCACGTAATACAGCGCGGTTTCACTGTTGATGCGCAAGACGGTATTCATAAACCAATTGGAATGCACGGATACCGTTTAGAGGTAGAGGCGCACATTATCACTGCCGCTACTACTTCGTTGAATAATTTAGAGCAATGTGTGAATGCGGCCGGTGTGGAAGTAGAAGCCTTTATTTTGAATCCACTGGCTTCGGCGGAGGCGGTGCTTACAGACACGGAGCGGGAGATGGGCGTGGTTGTTTGCGATATTGGCGGCGGTACTACCGATTTAGCAATTTACATCAATGGTGATGTATGGCATACTATGGTCTTGCCGGTTGGCGGCAATCACCTTACATCAGATATTGCGCATGGCTTACGGCTTCCTTTGAAACAGGCCGAAGAAATCAAACTTCAGCATGGATGCGCGTTGCAGTCTGAGGTTGACGCTGGGGATATTTTTAACATTCGTCCCTTTGGCGATGAAGAGAAAATTGAATATAGTAGACGAGATTTAGCCGCAATCATTGAAGCTCGTATGGAAGAGATTTTCGCGATGATAATTCAGGAGATTAAGCGCTCAGGGTATGATGCTTTGTTGCCCGCGGGGATGGTACTCACTGGCGGCACGAGCGCATTGCCAGGCATAAAGGAATTAGCTCATGAAATTTTCGATTTTCCTGTTCGTATCGCAGGCCCAGAATCTTTGAAAGGTATGGTAGACCAGCTTCACTCGCCGGCTTATTCAACGAGCGTTGGCCTACTGGCGTGGACGATTTTGATGAACACTGTCTCTTATGAGAAAGATGTCCGCCGAGCCAGTTTTCCGCGAGGAGGCACTGCCATTAATTGGAATAATTTCCTAAGTTTTTTAAGGCGGTTGCTTCCTTAAACAATGTTTTTCCTCAATTTTCTGCGTCAATTTTAGACCAGTAAAATTGTTTACCCATTACCACAACAACCGTATGTTTAGTGAAAGAGGAGAATAAAAATGGAACCCATTAGAGAAATAGAATCCTTTGCCAGAATAAAAGTAGTAGGAGTTGGAGGCGGTGGCGGAAACGCTGTGGATCGCATGATTACCACAGGGATAGAAGGCATTGAGTTTATTACCGTAAATACTGATGCCCAAGCTCTGTTGCGTTCGAAAGCTCCCATCCAGGTTCGAATTGGCAGCGAACTGACCCGTGGCCTAGGCTCTGGGGGTGACCCTGAGATTGGGCAGAAGGCAGCCGAAGAATCCGCTGAAGAGCTTTATTCCATTCTCAAAGGCTCGGATATGGTTTTTATCACCGCTGGCATTGGTGGTGGAACCGGAACTGGGGCTTCTCCCGTTATTGCGCAGATAGCTAAAGAGATTGGCGCTCTGACAATTGGCGTTGTCACTCGTCCCTTCTCGTTTGAGGGAACTCGCCGCATTCAAACAGCGGAAGAAGGAATTTCTAAACTCAAGGAACAAATTGATACCTTGATTGTAATTCCTAACGATCGCCTTTTGCAAATTGTGAATAAACGTGCCAGCTTGCAAGAAGCTTTTTCTACCGCTGATGATGTTCTTCAACAGGGTATTCAAGGTATATCAGAACTGATTACTGTGCCAGGGTTGATTAACCTTGACTTTGCTGATGTCCGTTCCATTATGTCAGAGGGCGGCGCGGCTTTGATGGCGGTTGGTGAGGCTTCAGGTGATGAACGTGCCCGCAAAGCCGCCGAGATGGCTATGTCTAGCGAATTGCTGGATATTACCATTGATGGTGCGCGGGGCATTTTGTTCAACGTCACCGGCGGCCCCGATCTCTCCCTGTTCGAGGTCAACCAGGCTGCGGCGATCATCAAAGAGACAGCCCATCCAGAAGTCAACCTCATCTTCGGCGCTGTTATTGATCCCGACATGAGCGAGAAGTTCCGCATCACTGTGATTGCGACAGGCTTTGAGCAAACAGGTATGCCGCGCAACATTTTGGAACGTCCCATTGAGCGGCTTAGAGCACGCACTGAAGAGGCTCAAGATAAAGAGTTCCAACCTCGTTCATTCAATACAGAAGACTTAGATATTCCAACCTTCTTGCGGAATCGAGCACGCAATCGGTAGGTTAGAAATTTTGGCTTCTGGATATTAATATTTTAAGATAACCTCCTTTGGTTGGTTGTTGTGTGTTTGGTGTTCCTTGTCTCCTCTGACAATTACTGAACACATGGGTAAAATACTCTCCTGTTTGTTGACAGGAGAGTATTTTTTTGGGGTTCTTCAGGAAATAGTGGAGTTGCACTTGATATTTGAATCCAATAATGATTAAATCCGCGCGAACCTGCGTTAGCGCAGCGGCATCTGCGTTGCCAGTTGCCAGAGGCGTGCCTCTGGCTATCCGCGTTCTATCACCAAGGCTAATTTTTAAACTGTCAGTTAGCTAGGTTATTTTTTAGAACTGAATAACTCTAGCGATTGCCTTGCCCTTGGATTAGGGAGCACTCAAAGGTTGTTGGGAAGTTTTACCGCCAAATGGTATCATTTCAATATTTTGGGGTAGGGCAATTGCATTTGAACACCCAAAGCACTTTTGAATCAATTCAAAAGCTGCCAAAAGAAGTCAACTTGCCAATGGCACGCAAAGCGAA
>QMOK01000048.1 GCA_003648195.1 Chloroflexota bacterium
ACGCTCTTCACGCCCGTCTGGATAGGTCACATAATAAATTAACTCCACCTGGTTAACCTGTGCAAAACGATCATGGGCAACAATTTTATGGCGGCGAATCACTTTCCGACCATCGGGCGTGGTGAATTCTGGTTCGTCTCCAAATTCTTCCCCAATATCATCTCTGGTCAACATCTCATAGGAGGGGTTGAAAATATCTAAAATCAGGCGTCCTCCAACATCCAAGTGGCGGTGGATATTTTTTAGGCAAGCAAGTTGGTCTTCTACAGTGATAAGGTGTTGGAAGGGGCGGAAGGGCGTGGTCGCCAGTTTGAAGGTTTGGCCCAGCGTGAAGGTGCGCATATCGTCCTGCACCAGCCGCGCCCGAGCCTGAACTTCGGCGGATTCTACTCCCAAGCGTTCGCGGCATATTTTTAGCATGTGGAGGGATAAATCTAGGCCGACTATCTCGACGCCCGCCCGCGCAGTGGGGATGAGAACGCGTCCGGTACCGCACCCCACTTCGAGAACCGGACCATCCGCCGCTTTAGCGGCCTCCACGTAAAATTCCACGTCTTGCCGCCCCTGGTAGGGAGTCACGTAATCGTAAAGGTCAGCCGTAAAGGCATATTCAATGTATCCGCCTGCGGAATCCATAAAATCTCCTTGCTAACGAGCCATAAAATAAACTACTAAACCAACCAGAACCAAGACACCTAAACCAACTGCTATGATCAATTTGGTTTTCTGCTCCTGCGGTGTCAAATCAGCCCATTTTTTCTCTTCTTCCCATTTGTCTTTATTGACCAAACCGGCGATCATAAAAACGATGCCCATCCCCCAAAGGCCTGGGTTGTCTAAAGCGACTCCAGCAGGAAGCCAAACTACGCCCATAATAAACATAGTCCGGTAATCAGGCTTGGCTTGACCCGTTTTAGAGCGATGAACTGCAAAAATAAACGCAAGCGCGGCGAGAACAACTATTCCGATAATGATGTAAGGTAGTGAACTAGAATTCATGGTGGTGCGACTCCTTTACCAATTTACCAGTTTCCCAGTTTCCCAATATACCACTCTAATCCTAAAAGATATGACCGCCACCCGAAGCCAGTGATACTTCCAACGCATACGGGAGCGATGAGCGATTTGCGGCGGAAATCTTCGCGAGCGTGGACGTTGGAGAGATGCACTTCCACCACTGGGACATTAACCGCTGCCACAGCATCACGCAAGGCGACTGAGGTGTGGGTGTATCCGCCGGGGTTGAATATCACGCCATCCGCCCACCCATCTGCGTCTTGGAGAGCGTCAATCAGCTCACCTTCGTGGTTGGATTGAAATGTCCGCAATTCCACGCCGCGCTCAATGGCTATCTCTCCCAGACGTTGGTTGATTTCGTCCAAAGTTAAATCGCCGTAGACATCTGGTTCGCGCTGTCCGAGGAGATTCAGGTTGGGGCCGTGTAAGATGAGGATGGTTTTCATGTGGGGAATGGGGGCAGTAAATAGCTGCGGGGAAAATGTCGTTTGGGAAATGGTACGCAAAATTGTATCATGTATTTACTAGAGGGTTAACCTTAAAATTTATATGAATTTCTTGACATCTAAAACGTTTTAGGTGATAATGAGAAATGTCTAAAACGTTTTAGGGGTATTTTTGTTAAACGAATACTATCAATAATAAAGTGCCAACATCCAATGTTTGCGCCAAATAACTTTAGAAGTATTAAACTCACCTCGAAATATAGAATAGGCACTCATCTCACTAACTATGGTAGCAACCCAGAAAGATATTGCAGATAAATTAGGAATCTCAGTGGCCACTGTCTCACGTGCTTTGGGCGGTTATTCCGATATAGCCAAAAGCACACAAGAGCGTGTTAAAGAAGTCGCTGGAGAAATGGGTTATCACCCAAATATTGCTGCCCGCCGCCTCCAAAAACAAAAAGCTGACACTATTGGTTTCATCATCCCCACTCACGGACCGCGTTTCGCAGACCCTTTTTTCACCGAATTATTAACAGGAATTGGCAACGAAGCCGCCGAACAAAACTACGATTTACTTGTTTCAACCAGGGCTGCAGGAAGTGGGGAAATGAAAATATATCAGCGCATGGTCAGCGAACAACGCGTTGATGGCTTACTCGTTGTTCGCACGCGCCAAAACGACCAACGCATACGCTATTTACTTAAAAAGAATTTTCCTTTCGTAGCTTTTGGCCGTTCGGATACCAATACAGATTATCCCTATCTGGATGTAGACAGTCAGTGGGGAATTTATCAAATAACACAACATCTCATCGATTTAGGGCATGAAAAACTGGCTTATATCAGCGCACCGGAAAAACTACAATTCGCGAGTCACCGGCTTACGGGATATAAACAAGCCTTAGAAAAAAATAACATCCCCTATAATGCCAACTTAATATTCTACGGCGAACTTACTGAAAGCAGCGGATATAAACTAGGTCACGAAATCCTTAGCAAATACAATGACGTTACAGCGATTATTGCCAGCAATGATCTCATGGCCTTGGGAACCATGAATGCCGCCCAAGAATTAGGGTATGAAATAGGGGAAGATATAGCGATAACGGGTTTCGACGATATACCTTTAGCCTCTCATGCTCATCCACCGTTAACTACTGTTCAGCAACCCATCTATGATATTGGCCGTCAGATTTGCAGAATGCTAATACAAATACTAACTAACACTCCCGCAGGAAACAACCAGATTTTATTAAAGCCTCAGTTAATAATTCGAGCATCCAGTAAGAACAAGAAAGGAGGTGGTTTTTAGCCCTAACAACACAAAAAAACTCACTCTGTCCATTTAACTATTCCTACTAACTAATTGCTAAGGAGATATTTAAGATGAAAAAACTAAGTTTAATCATGATAATCGTTTTTGCCATCGGCCTTCTCTCTGCTTGTAGTACACCAGAGACAGTCGAAGTCATCAAAACAGTCGAAGTCGAGAAAGAAGTCGAGGTAATTAAGACTGTTGAGGTTGAAGTAGAAAAGGAAGTTGAAGTTAAAGTTGAAGTTGAAGTTCCATCTAAAACTTTAGTCTTTTCCTCTCGTCTGTTCAGCCCCCCAAGAGAGCAAGAATACTTCATCAATGAAATCATCAAACCCTTTGAAGAAGAGCACGGTGTAACCGTCAACTTCCAAATCCTGGATGACGACACCCTTCTTGAAAGAGCCGAAATTCAGCAGTCAACGGGTCACGTCATGACCGATATCGTTTGTGCCCACAATGGCAAGATGCCTGACTGGCTAGATGCCGGCTACGTTGAAGATTTAACCGATATTGTAGCAAGCTGGGATGACCGACACTTCAGTCCTGCTTTCGAGAATGACACAAACCGTGATGGTGCCCAATACTTCCTGCCAGTAGGCGCGGATGTTTATTTGTTACTTGCTAACAATAATGCCCTCCCATACGTTCCTGAAGATACAGATCTGGACGCAATCACATGGGAACAATACGCTCAGTGGGCCGTTAATATAGCCGAAGGTGAAGGCGAAGGCAAAGTCTGCATCACTGGTATCCCGATGAAATCATGGGTCTATATGTTCGGTGGTTCAGCTCTTTCCTATGGCGCTGGCTTCCCCGATGCAGGTTCCGCAGAAGCTGCTCAAGCTTGGGGCATTTGGGAAACCATTGGGAAAGCAGGCGGCTTCGTGCCTTCTGTCCTGAACATCGACTCTTGTGTTGATCCTATGATGCGAGAAGAAGCCTGGCTAACCGTGTTCCACAATGCTCGCGCTGGACAAGTTTACGACTCCAATCCTACCCAGTACACCTTGGCCCCGGCCCCCATGGGACCAAGCGGGATTGGCTCCATCGCCGGTGTCAGCGGCTACGCCATCATGAAAGGCTCCGCTAACTACGATCTGGCCGTGGAATTCCTAGAGTACCTGACCCGCCCTGACATCCAGGTGAAAATTGCTAAAGGCACTGGTGGTTTCATTCCTCCTGTGCTTGAAGCTCAAGAATACCTAGGCAACGAAGCCATTGACGAAGTAATCAACAAGGCCATTCTGGTTCTTGAAAATGGCGTCGTTTCTGGCGTTCCTGGATACCTATACCAGGACTGGGGATCTGTCAAGCAATGCTTCGATGATGTCTTCGCAGACACCATCTTTGCTGGTATGGATGTCACCCAAGAACGCCTTGATGAGGCTCAAGCATGTGTTGACGGTCTATTAAAATAACCCGCTAGCATGCATCTAGTCTTATGTTCATATAATAGAGCCGGGAGATGAATTTTCTTTTCCGGCTCTATTTTAAAAAATTGAGTGCGAAAGGGATTGATTATGATAAACTCAAAAAAGCTCAAGACACTCTTGGGGAAAGCAACTCCTTACTTCCTTATTCTTCCCGTCGTTCTTTATTACGCTGCCTTCTGGCTCCGGCCAGTTATCGTTTCTGTTATTGGAGGTTTTACAGATACCCTTGGTAATTTTACTCTCCAAAATTTTTTAATGGTCTTCAATGACAAAGCATTCATTCCCGCGATAAGAAATACAGCGATTTTAGTTATTTTCTCTGTTACCTTAGAATTCATTGTAGCCTTATTCCTTGCCCTAATCATCAATAGAAAATTCGTTGGAAGCGGGATTTTTTTATTCTTGGCCATGATACCCATGGCACTCCCTGCCGCCGCCGCGGGTGCTATGTGGATCACAGGACTAACTGCGCATGGATGGATAAATAGCCTTTTATCTTATCTTGGAATACTTGCCCAAGGCGATAAAATTTATTGGTTAGCGGGTTCTGAATATTCATTACTAGCATTATTAATTTTCATAGACGCTTGGCAGGTTATCCCATCCGTGATGATAATTTTGTTGGCGGGATTACAAAATATTCCAGAAGAAACTCGAGAAGCTGGTTTTGTTTTTGGAGGTGATTTCCTCACTGTTTTAAGGAAAATCACGATTCCCATGCTTAAGTCAACGATCCAAACCGCGGTGATATTAAGGTTAATTTCAGCAATTCAGATATGGTTGATAGTAGTCTTCCTACTTGGTTTTTCGAGAATGCCAGTCCTAGTCGAAAGAATTGTTTTCTATCATAAAGAAGTGAGGGGATTAGATATCAGCTATCAAATGGCGACAGGGTACACAATTATTGTTTCGGTCATAGTATCTCTAGCAGCTTTAGCCTATCTTCAGGTATCAGGGGCATTTAAGAAAGATGTGGAGGAAACAGCATGAAGAAAAAGAAAACGGTAAATCTCTTTAAGCTTGCCAAAACAACTACATTCTATATCTTTATTAGCGGCATCGCGATTGCGTTTTTACTGCCCGTCTTCTTCATCGTTTCATTGTCGTTTTTATCTGTCAGAGAAGCCTACCAATACCCTCTACCATTGTTGCCATCATTAAAAACCAAATTTGAGCTTACTCATGGCGAACACGGCTATCTTCTCAGTGTTTATGATAACTATGAAGACGAATACAAGAGCGTTCAAGACACAAGCGACTTGGAAAAGCTATCTGAATATATGAAATACCAGCTAGCCACGCACATGACGGTCGAAGAAATTGAACAGGAAATTGCCAAACTTGATACGCAAGACCCAGTATATTTCTCGCAAAACAAAAATCTTCTATCCAACTATCAAACTTTTCTCAGGGTAGCCGGAACCGGACAGGCCATACCCGCTCTGCTCAGAAGTCTTCAAATTTGCGCATTGACAATCCTAATCTCTCTATCTATTGGGGGGATGGCCGGCTATGCCTTCGCCAGATACATATTTAAAGGGCGAAATGCTCTCAAATTCAGCGTACTCTTTGTAAGAATGTTTCCGGGTGTAGCCATTGCCCTGCCTATGGTCATCATCCTTGCTAATATGGGATTCTACGACCAACCCATTGGGTTATCCCTAGTATATTCCGTAGGGTCAATTGCACTAACTGTCTGGATAACCGCCAGTATTTTTATGGGAATTCCAGAATCGCTAGAAGAAGCCGCCCAAGTATTCGGCGCCACTAAACTCCAGGCATTTTTACGCATCACACTCCCGTTAGCTTTCCCTGGACTAGCAGCCGCGGCCATGTACGCATTTCTTGGAGCCTGGAATGAAACCGTATCAGCAATTATTTTGACAACTTTCAACCCCACCTTTTCCGTTATCGTTTACCAAACGGTACTCGGCGCAGTTGGACAAGTGAACCTGGCAGCCGCAGGTGGTATGGTAATGGCCTTGCCAGCAGTCATATTCACATTCTTCATCAGAAAATATATCAATCAGATGTGGGGTGGGGTCACAGTCTAAACAGTTTCAGGTAACAACTCATCCAACATCTTAAAACACTGTAATTTTGGATGAATCCAAGTTCAGAAACCTCTTAGGAGAATAAAAATGGCAACTCTTACACTCGAAAATGTTACTAAAAAATTCGGCAAAAAAGTAATCGCAGTCAACAACTTCAGCCTAAAAGTACAAAATAAAGAATTTCTTGTTTTGCTTGGTCCCTCTGGATGCGGGAAAACAACCGCCATGCGGATGGTTGCCGGGCTGGAAGAAGTGACTGAGGGACGCATCTACATATCAAATAAAGACATCACAGATCTGCCACCCCGCAAACGCAACGTCAGCATGATCTTCCAAAACTACGCTGTTTGGCCGCACATGACAGTTTATGATAATATCGCCTACGCATTAAAATTAAAAAGAATGTCTAAAGACAAAATTGACGAAATCGTCAACGATGTGTCTAAACTAACAAAAATCAACCCTCTGCTTGAACGCTATCCAGCTCAGCTTTCCGGGGGTCAGCAACAACGTGTAGCTGTAGCCCGAGCCATTGCCGTCAGCCCAGAAGTCTTTTTAATGGACGAGCCTCTCTCAAACCTGGACGCTAAACTACGCGTCTCAATGCGCACTGAGCTAAAAGCCATCCACGATGAAACCAACGCGACCACCGTTTTCGTCACCCACGACCAATCTGAGGCTATGAGCATGGCAGACCGCATCGTCATCATGAAAGATGGCGAAGTCATTCAGGTTGGCACACCCGATGATGTCTATCATCACAGTGCAAGTTTGTTCGTAGCCGACTTCATTGGAACTCCCCCAACCAATTTTCTTGAAGTTAGCATCAAATCTAAAAACGGCAATGTCCGCTTGGCTAATTCCCATGTAGATTTTATACTCGATCCAACTACCGCCGCTCCACTCAAGAGGTATAGTAAACAGAAACTAATCTTGGGCATCCGCCCTGAGAATATCTCCTTGGTAAGCGCAGATAAAGCTCTCCTTTCGGCAAAATGCCTTGTATCCGAACCTCAAGGGTCTCACCAAATTATAGCCATTCAATTAGACGATAAAATTCTAAAAATTGTAGCCCCTCCCGAACCAAAGTTTGTCGCTGGCGATCCTGTTCATATAGCTTTCAAACACGAAAAGTTGCGCTTCTTTGATCCCGAAACAACCCTTGCTATAGACAACTAGCAGCAAGTAGAGCAGTAACACGCTTCTTACTCTAAGAACGCGGCAACTTACTCAAGTGTCACTTCACCCACAGGGAGAAATCTTATTAGATAGCAAAGATTTCTCCTAATTCAGCCTGTATTTGGCTGAACATCGGCGGCAATCGCGCCAAAACTTCGCCGAAACGATGTGCCTGGTCGCTTAACTTAATGACACTGAATGGTGCGTAGCCACGAAACGCGTTACTGGCAATAAGGAAGAAACGATATGCGCCATAAAATCCGTTGGACATCACGTAAAATTGCCGCACGTCTGAAAGTACTTAAGCCTCTTGTATACCGGCAGCATCACACAATTCCACCATTTCAATTCCTGGAAATCTCCAGCCCCACCGCGGCGTCTGCATCCACAAAGGGGGATAACTTGCCCTGGAAAGAGATTCCACCCCACACCTATTGGGGCAATCCCAGGACAAACTTCATTTTACAGACAAATTTCACAGTTCCTGCTTCTTGGGAGAAAGATTCTCCCGTAGCCTTGTTTCTACCCATCGGCGTAGCGGGGGATTTCAGCCATCCCGAAGCCTTAGCCTACATTGACGGTGAACCCTTTGCCGCTTGTGATCGTCACCATCAAGAAATCATCCTTGCAGAAAAATGGCGTGACAACAAAACGCACACGCTCACCCTCCACGGGTGGACGGGAATTGGGGGTTCAACGGTCGGTGATCCCACTCAAAAGCTGCAAATGCGTCCCTGCCAAGTGGTGCAAATTCACCAACCCACGCGAGAATTCATAGCCCTGGTTCGTGTCGCCCTCGGCATCATCGAGCACCTTGAGGAACGCGAACCCGCAAAACATCACCTACTCAACGCTTTAGACGCGGCGTTCAAAGTTATTGACATTCGCAATCCCATTGGAGACGCATTCTACGAGAGCATCCCCCAAGCCGCCCAAGCCCTGCGGGATGGCATCGCCAAAGCCGGCCCTCCCCTGGACGTAAACATCACCGCCATCGGCCACGCCCACATTGATGTAGCCTGGTTATGGACGTTGGCCCAAACCCGCCAAAAAGCAGGGCGCACTTTTCATAACGTTCTGCGGCTAATGGAGCAGTTCCCGGAGTTTCACTTTACTCAAAGCCAACCCCAACTTTATGATTACGTGCGTCAGGATTTCCCCGATCTCTTTGCCTCCATCCAGAAACGTATTGCCGAGGGGCGCTGGGAAGCCATCGGCGGAATGTGGGTTGAGGCGGATTGCAACCTCTCCGGCCCCGAATCCCTGGCGCGGCAATTCCTGCTTGGGAGGGATTTCTTCCGCCAAAATTTCGGTGAGGGGGTTGAATCTCCTGTCTTGTGGCTCCCCGACGTGTTCGGTTATGCCTGGAATTTACCCCAACTCATCAAAGAAGCCGGGATGGAATATTTCTTCACCATCAAGCTCGGCTGGAATCAATACAACCGCGTCCCCTACGACTCGTTCTGGTGGCAAGGTCTCGACGGCACGCGCGTCCTAACTCATTTCAGCACCACCAAAAATCCCGACAGCCCCCACGCTTCCACCTACAACTCGGACGCCACCCCCAGCCAAACGCTGGGGACTTGGCTCAACTTCCAGCAAAAGGATTACGCCCCCCCCGGCGAGATTCCCCCCCTGCTGATGTCCTACGGCTGGGGCGATGGCGGAGGCGGCCCCACCCGCGAGATGCTCGAAAACATCCGCGAGATGAGGTGCTTCCCCGCCACGCCGCAAATCCACACCGGCAAGGTGATTGACTTTTTCCGAGAGCTAGAAGCTGTTAGCGAGAACCTGCCTGTCTGGAACGGTGAACTTTATCTCGAATATCATCGCGGAACCTACACCACACAAGCACGCAACAAACGAGCCAACCGCAAAAGCGAGTTCCTGCTGCACGACGCAGAATTCCTAGCAACTTATGCTTCGATATTAGATATTGGGTATTCTTATCCACATTCCGAGTTTAGACGCGCCTGGGAGTTGGTCTGCCTAAACCAATTCCATGACATCATCCCCGGCAGCAGCATTAGGCCGGTTTATGAGGAATCGCTGGAACAATATGCGCAAGTCCGCCAAAGTGTGACCGAGATTCGGGATCGGGCGTTGAGCGTGATTGCCGCCAAATTAGGCGGGGATTATCTGATAGTGAACCCCACCTCCTTTGCGCGAGGTGAGCCTGTTTCTGTGGGGGTGGAAGTCGCTGACGTGGGCGAGCTGCTACCCTACAGCGTTATCCCCCTAACCGAAGACCGGAAAACTAAGCCCGAAACCCCATCCCCTGTCACCGCGGATCGGTCACGTTTAGAGAACGCATACATCCGCGTGGAGTTCGATGAAGCTGGCGACATCACCCGCATTTACGATAAAATCGCCGCACGCGAAGTTTTGCCCCAAGGGGCGGTTGCCAATCAATTCCAAGCCTTTGAAGACTGCCCTCTGAGTTGGGACGCCTGGGACATTGACATCTTTTACGATGACAAGATGTGGCTGGCTGAAGCGGCAACCTCGGTGAAAGTGATCGAGGCAGGCCCGTTGCAGGCCACGCTGGAAATCCAGCGCCGCATCCTCAATAGCAGCTATACACAACACATCTCGTTGACCCATAACAGTCCCCGCCTGGATTTCGAGACCCGCGTTGATTGGCAAGAGCGCTGCATCCTGCTAAAAACCGCTTTCCCAGTGGATGTGCTGGCCCCAACGGCGACATACGAAATTCAATGGGGCAATGTAGAGCGTCCCACTCATCGCAACACAAGCTGGGATTGGGCACGCTTTGAGACCTGCGCCCAAAAGTGGGTGGATCTGAGCGAGGGAAATTACGGGGTCAGTTTGCTCAACGACTGCAAGTACGGCCATGATATTCGGGACAATGTGATTCGCTTAACGCTGCTGCGAGGCACTACGTCCCCTGACCCGGAGGCCGACCTGGGTGAACATCACTTCACCTACAGTCTGCTACCTCACGCTGGGAGTTGGAATGAGCGCACGATAGCGGAGGCTTATGCCTTGAATGATCCGGTGATTGTTTGGGCGAGGCAAGGGGGTACAAGGGACAAGGGACTAGGGACTAGGGAAGAATCCAAAAGCCTCGTTCCTAGCCACTCGTCACTAGTCACCACCAATCGTCCCAACATTGTCATCGAAACCATCAAACAAGCTGAAGACGGTCATGGTATTATTGTGCGAATGTACGAAAGCCAGCGCAAACGCGGCCCGTTCTCCCTAACCACCAACTTCCCCATGAGCGCGGCCTGGCGCACTAATATCCTCGAAGAAAACCAGGAAGAAATCCCTGTAAATAGCACAAAATTTCAGTATGCGATCACTCCTTACCAAATTTTAACGTTCCGCTTGATGCCAAGGAAGTAGAAAAAAATATGTCTAAGATATTAGTCGAATACCAAAAAAGGTTGCGCAAACGAAGAATCCAAGCCGATGATTTGACCACGCTAGTTGCGAAAGCAACGCCCGACAATTTGAAGTTTGATGCTGTCGGAAAGATAAAGCCGTTTTACGGGTTAACGTGCATCGCTTGGGTTGAGCAAGGGAGCCAGCTTCACCGTGACTTATGCGATTTTCAAAATGCAATTAAAAAGAAACTCCAAGAAGCAGGGGTGGGGGACGTGTTCTCTTTCCTGAAACCGGAATCGTTTCACATGACTATTTGTGATATAAACGCCAGCTCGTCACCTATTCCGTCTCAAGAGATTCGCTATTATACCCAGCAAATTCAAAACGCTTTTACGCAAATTGAGAAATCAGAGAATATAAACGCGCAAGTACGAGGGGTCGGCCTCTCAACGACAATAACTGCCTTGGTCGACTTTGAGAGTGAAATTGAGCTAAGAAAGGTTCTTGATTTAGAGCAAAAGATAAAACAATCCACTCAAGTGAACGTCAGAAACTTTGCCGGCCATATTAGCCTTGCTTATTGTGTCAACTCCTCCACCGAGAAAATAAAAACAAGCCAAGAATTATTGTTTCCAAATAAAGATAAAGTTTTTGGCGAATTTTCTTTTTCTAAGTTTGACCTCACTTATTTTGTGGATATGAATCACTTTAAGCCGTTGCTAACCGTGGACGTGAAAAACGGTCAAGTGATACAGCATGAACAATCTTAGAAATCACCCGTTCTATTAAAATGACGCATTGAGAATAAATATGACTACACATAAAACTATCGGAATTTTTCATTATCAAGTAGGCCGCACTGACGGCGTTTCGCTGGAGCTAGAAAAATGGCAGCGCGTTTTCGAAGAGTTGGGGCACACGGTTCATCTCTGCGCGGGAGACCTTGGCACCGCAGAGGGAACGCTCATCGAAGAAATGTACCACCACATCCCAGAAATTGAACGCTTAAACTACAACACATTCACAGAATTACGCGACTTTGACGCTAATGGCTACAAAAAAGAACTCTATCGCTGGGTCAAAATTCTCGAAGATCGTTTTCGAGAATTCATTCGCGAGAAAAAGATAGACTTTATAGTTCCTCAAAATGTGTGGTGCGTAGCCGCCAACCCCGCCGTGGCTATCGCCCTAGAACATGTCCGCCGCGAATTTGACCTCCCAGCCCTGGCGCACAACCACGACTTTTACTGGGAGCGGAATAAAGTATCCCTAACTTGTTCGGCGGCCATCGAGCTGGCCGACAAATACCTCCCTCCCAGGAGCAAAAAAATCAAACACGTTGTCATCAACAGCCTGGGGCAAAAGGAATTAGCCGAACACAAAGGCATAACCTCTACCATAGTTCCCAATATCTTCGACTTTGAAGCCCCACCCTGGGAAGCGGATGAATATAATAGCGATTTCCGTGAACGCATCGGCCTAAAAGAAAACGATGTCCTCCTCTTGCAAGCCACCCGCATCGTAGCCCGCAAGGGCATTGAATTGGCGATTGATTTTGCAAAAGCTATCGATTCTCCCAAACGCCGTGCCCAACTTCAGGCCAAGGGCCTCTACAATGGACGCCCATTCACCGAAGACAGCCGCGTTGTGCTTGTCCTGGCAGGTTACGCCCGCGATGATGTAGGCGGCGGATATTTTCAAAAACTCATGGATAAAGCCGAAAACGAGAACGTGGATATGATTCACATTGGAGACCTGATAGGCCATGGCCGTCAAACCCAAGCGGGGGAGAAAATTTATTCTCTGTGGGATAGCTATGTCTTCGCCGACTTTGTGACCTATCCCAGCCTGTGGGAGGGGTGGGGGAATCAGTTCCTGGAGGCCGTGCGAGCCTGCCTGCCCATTATGCTGTACGAGTATCCGGTTTACAAAGCGGACATCAGAGACAAAGGCTTCAAAGTCGTTTCCCTGGGCGATAACGTCAGGGAATACGACTCGCGGGGATTGGCACAAGTATCACCCCAAGCCATTGAAGCCGCCGCGGATCAGGCCGTAGATTTGCTCACCAACGCCAAACTGCGCCAAGAGACGGTGGAACACAACTTCCAGGTTGGACGCGAAAACTACTCTATGGACGCGCTGCAGAAGTATCTATCGCCTTTGCTGGAGGACTAAGGAGTGAAAAGATTCAAATCCAATCCTATACTGACGCCCATCGCTTCGCACCCGTGGGAAGCCAAACTAGTTTATAACTCCGCTGCTTTTAAAATTGAGACACGCACCTATTTACTCTACCGGGCGCTCGGAGCTGACCATATTTCCCGGCTAGGTCTGGCATGGGCGCAAGATGGGACGCGCTTCGAAAATCGCCTGCCCCACCCGGTCTTTGAACCACGCGTGGGTTACGAACTCCCCTCCGAGGAAACGCGTGCATCCAGGAATAGGGAAAAAGGCGGCTGCGAAGACCCCAGGGCGACAATTATCGGGGATACGCTTTATATTACTTACACCGCCTATGGAGAGCTTTGCCAAATTGCTCTGGCCTCAATGGCGGTTGCCAAATTCAAAGCCTTGGTCAATTCCCCTGCCACGCGGCAAGCTTGGAACCAAGCCTGGACGCGCCACGGATTGGCGTTCCCGCAACTTCCCGCGCAAGGAGTTTTTAGCCGGAACGCTTGCGTCTTTTCTGTGCGGGACAACGTTTATGGTTTGATCTACCGGTTTGGGAAAGAGGCCATGGAGATAACATATTCATCCTCGCCGCTCGGCCCCTGGCCCAGGGGTGAAACGCTGATGCAACCCAAACAACCTTGGGAACGTGAACGGATGGGGATTTGCACCCCGCCCATTGAGACGCCTCACGGTCAGCTTTTCGTCTACCACGGGGTGGAGTCCACCCCCCAGGAGGGGCGCACCTATCGCCTGGGGTGTTTCTTCGCCCGCTTCTCCCAAGATCAAAATGGGAAAATCTCTCACTCCATCTCCCGCGCTAGTCAACCTATCCTAAGCCCCGAACGCGAATATGAACGAAAGTCAGCCTGGCTAGAGCCGCTTAACGTATACGCGGTCTTTAGCTGCGGGGCCGTGCCGGCAGCCAATAACAGCGTCTGTGAAGACGATGACGAAATCATCATCTACTATTCCGGAGGAGACAGCAGGCTTTGTGCGGCCACGGCAAAAGTTTCTGAGCTGGCGCAACTAGCGGGCGCGTTGAAAGGAAAATTAAATGCCTAATACAACCATTATCATACCCACCTACTGGGGCTGGCCGGGCGGACATCCGCCCCAGGCCAACGACGCAATTTTCGACCATCCCACGCCGCTGGATGGGGAAAGCACTCTCCCGCGTCTCCTCGAAAGTTTACGCCACCAAAAGCAAAAAGGCTTCAACGTTCTGGTTATTAGCGCGGCTGTCAACGCTCAATTGAATAAACAGGTTGAAGAAAAAATTACTCAACTGATTGCGCCTTTTAAAAGCGATTACCCCATTGCTCAATTTTCCGCCAAGGATTTGGCCGTATTGCGCCAGCGGGTAGAAGCCTTGAAATTTGACCCCGCGCTAGTCGGTTTAGATAATTATTCCAATATCCGCAATATTCAACTTATCATCCCGCACATTATGGGAGCCGAAATCATCATTGCCGTAGATGATGATGAAGTGGTTGACCCAAACTACACGCGCCAGGCCTCGACCTTTGCAGGACGCAAATGGGAAGGCGAATCCGTTAGCGGCGTGGCCGGCATTTACCTGGATGCCGCCGGGGAATGGCACCTCCCTGAAAAGCCATCCACGGGGAACTTGTTCACAGACAAGCCCGCCATTATGAACGAGGGGGCGCGTTTATTGATGGAAAAACGCCAACCCTTGGCAAAATCTCCCATGTCTTACGGCGGAAATATGGTCTTCCATCGCGACCTGTTTACCAATATTTGTTTTGATCCCGGCATCACTCGCGGAGAAGATATTGATTACCTCATCAACGCTCACCTTGGCGGGTACGCTTTTTGGTTCGACAAAGCCCTCACCATCACTCATCTGCCGCCTGAAGCCCATCAAACCTCACCCTATACCAAGCTGCGCGAAGACGTAATTCGCTTTATTTACGAACGCGAAAAACTGCGCCAAGCCAACATTGAGCCGGCCTTATTCAACCCTTATCCTGGACGCTTTTTAGATGGTAATTTAGAATCTCATGCCCTGCTAGCCCTGGAAGAAGCCGTCACGCCTGAGGACGCGGCCCGGCTCGGCTCTCCCCTAGAGGTGCTGGAACACGCTAAAGCGCACACGAAAAAATATCTCCCGCGCTATTTTGAGTTTAGAGAAATATGGCCGCAGTTGATGAACGCTCTAAAAGATGATGACGTTTTGCGAGAACTAGTCGCCAGAAAATTTCAGTAGGCAGGACGCGGACGAGCACGGACGAGCGCGGACGGGAAACAAAAAAATCCGTGTTTTCCGCGTCCATCCGTGTCCAATTATTAAAAGTGTCGGGGAGCTAGTTTTGCGAGAACTAGTCGCCAGAAAATTTCAGCAGGCAGGACGCGGACGAGCACGGACGAGCGCGGACGGGAAACAAAAAAAAATCCGCGTTTTCCGCGTCCATCCGTGTCCAATTATTAAAAGTGTCGGGGAGCTAGTTTTGCGAGAACTAGTCGCCAGAAAATTTCAGCA